>NZ_JAQREZ010000006.1:0-121047 GCF_028598715.1 Pseudoalteromonas sp. GABNS16E | reverse complement strand
GGATCGGTAATTGAATTAAAGTGTTTCAGAAAAGTAGCGCTCATATTTTACGTGACCAAGGTGATTATTATGCCTTGATCTGATCACTACATATTCTATAAGTTCAATTTATAATGATCTTGCCGTGCCATAATTATACCCCAGAGGTGTGCTTTATTGTAAAAGGAGCAGGCCAGCCTGGCTGAAAAATGGTGAAGGCTATGAGACGTGCAGAGGTGTATTAACTGTGTTAACTGTTACTTAAGTTCCTTGGGGGTTTAAGTTCCTTAAGAGTATTAGCTCCTTACGTTTAAGCTCCTTGCGTATTTAAGTCCCTTGCCTTTAAGTATCGTGCGTGTTTAAAAAGTATATACACGCACCGACACTTAACTTGCAACAAAGTAGGTATTATAAAAGTAGCGGCGATTTTGCCGTTGCCAAATACCCTATCGCTAAAATCACAATCGTGTTAACTACCACATACATAATTTTTGGCAGCGTATTAGTTTGTTTAGCACTAATAATACCTATCGCAATATAAATCACTACAAGCACTATTTTTTCTAATAACCATAGTTGCTCAAAGGGGTTTATTTTTGCCATGAACACCAATGTTATTGCAGAAATAAGTAATAAAGTGTCAATGCTGTGACTGCCAATAAAAACCAGTTTATTTTTGGCAAGCTTGCCACTGCTCATACGCGAAAAAGAGCGGATGTAAAATAAGATAACGCTTAGCATAGCAATTGCCATGTGTGAGTGTTTTACTGCTAAATAATCCATAAGCCTCAGTACTTTTTGTTTTGTTAAATTTAGTTAAGTGCGTTTAATACCAATCCGCTTAATTAAGTGATCTATTTTGAGGATGGAAAAACGTGTTGATAGCTAGGCAAAAAATTTGCTATTTAGTTGTTCTAAATGAGAATTTTTTAACGCTGATAGCAACACGTTTAGCCCCCTCAAAATGATTAAGTATTATTGCTGCTTGGTATAATACCAAGCCCTACGCACTGCTTTGGCTATTATGCCTCACAAACTAAAAAGCACATAGTCGCAAGGCTATGTGCTTTTTAAATTTATAGTAACGATTAACGTTGTTGTCGTTGCACGTTCTCAAATGCTAGTTGTACATTTTGCGAAAAAATCTCAATTAAATTACGTTGCGTATCGGTTATATTTTTAGGGATCCCCGATATAAATAACATCGAATTGTGATTGTACTCGCTACTACAATAAGCAAATAAATAGTTATCTTTATAAATTATGCTTTTATCTTTAAGTGCTTGATGACACGCCTCTAGTTGCTCGTTTTGCAGCACAGCATCTAACTCTTTACCCTCGCTTTGCTCAAATTCACCCGTACCAGAGCGTACTATTAGCTTATCATTACTATTTTCTTGCGTATTTTGCGCCACTAACGTAGTGGCATATACCGCTTGATCAGCAATGCCTAATAACGAGGTAAGTTGCTGCATCACCCCTTCAATAAACTGCTCTATTGAACGTGTGGCAAATATATCGCGCGAGGCAACAATAATTTTTTCAAGCCCTTCGCGAGATTGCTCTATAGAAATAATATCGCGATACGAGCGTAAGCTCGACATAATCACAGTAAACAGCTTTTGCGCTGTCAGCTCTGTTTTCGATTTATAGTCGTTAATATCGTAATTAATAATGACTTGGCGCTCAGGCGCCTGCCCAGGCTGACCGGTTCTTAAAATAATGCGAATATGATTATTATTAGCTTCTTCGCGAATAAATTTAGCAACCTGTAACCCGGCGTCATCTGTTTCCATTACCACATCTAGCAGTACAATAGCGGCATCTGGGTGCGCATTTATTAATTCTTTTGCTTCAGCGCCCGAGTATGCGCTTAAAAATTCTAAACGTTTGTTCTGAAATTCAAAATCACTCAACGCAAGCTTTGTAACAGCATGAACTTCAGGTTCGTCATCAACGATTAATACTTTCCAAGTGCCAAGCTCTACTTCACTTTCTAACTCATCTGGCTCATCTGAAAATAAAAAATCACCCATCATATTAAAGGTTCCTTAATGCATTTATAGAACACACAATCATGGCTGTTTATTATCAAATTAAGGCCACTGTGCGAGCGTTACACGATCGTTATTTCCCAAGTCTTTTACTGTTTTAATATTTATATACGCCATTTGCTTAAACAAATGCCGAACAGCTTCACCCTGTTCAAAACCATGTTCTATTAAAAGATAGCCACTAGGGAGCAAATAGTCACGTGATTGTGTAATTATTTGTTTTATATCAGCCATTCCTGCCTCATCGGCCACTAACGCAGAAAGAGGTTCAAAGCGCACATCCCCTTCTTTTAAATGTTTATCGTCGTGTTCAATGTACGGGGGGTTGGTCACAATTAGATTAAACTGCTCATTTTTCAGCGCGCTAAACCAGTTACTTTGCTTAACTTGCACATTATTAATGGCTAAACGCTGCTGGTTACGAGTCGCTAAGGCCACCGCATCTGCTACTTTGTCGACTGCTGTAATTTGCCATGTTGGCATTTCACTGCCAAGTGCAAGTGCAATAGCGCCGGTGCCAGTGCCTAAATCAAGCACTTTTGCTTGCTCAGGCACGGTAAGTGCTAAAGCTTGCTCAACGAGTGTTTCGGTATCAGGCCTAGGAATAAGCGTCGTGGCATTCACCTCGAGCGCTAAGCTCCAAAATTCGCGCTGGCCAATAATATGCGCTACGGGTTCACCATTTAAACGCCGTTCACAAAATTCATCATATTGGCGCTGTTCGTCGCTGCTAAGCAGGTTATCTGGCCAGGTAAATAAGTAACTGCGGGGTTTTTGAAGAATATGTAATAGCAGTACTTGTGCGTCTAATTTAGCGCTGTCGCTAGTTGGTGCAAGTTTAGTTGCACCAACCGCTATTGCCTGCTCAAGCGTGTGGCTCACAATTACTCATCGCCCATTGCGGCAAGTAAATCAGCCTGATGCTCTTGCATTAATGGATCGATAATTGCGCCTAAATCGCCAGTTACCACTTCGTTTAAGCGATAAAGCGTTAAATTAATACGGTGATCGGTAATACGCCCTTGCGGGTAGTTGTAAGTACGAATACGCTCAGAGCGATCGCCGCTGCCCACTAAGTTACGACGCTCAGAGGCCTCAGCCGCATGGCGTTTTTCATCTTCGGCTTGCTGTAAACGCGCGGCAAGTACCGACATCGCTTTAGCACGGTTTTTATGTTGCGAACGCTCATCCTGACACTCAACCACAACTCCCGTTGGAATATGAGTAATACGAATTGCCGAGTCGGTTTTATTTACGTGCTGACCACCGGCGCCCGAGGCTCTGAAGGTATCTACTTTTATATCGGCGGTGTTTATTTCAATGGCTTCAGCTTCAGGAATTTCGGCCATTACTGCGACCGTACACGCAGAGGTATGTACACGCCCTTGCGACTCAGTCTCTGGTACACGTTGAACACGGTGAGCGCCCGATTCAAACTTAAGCTTACCGTACACACCTTCACCGCTAATATTTGCGATAACTTCTTTGTAGCCGCCGTGTTCACCTTCGTTGGTGCTCACTACTTCAACTTTCCATTTTTGTGTTTCGGCGTAACGGCTGTACATTCTAAATAAATCGCCTGCAAAAATAGCCGCTTCGTCACCACCCGTACCCGCGCGTACTTCTAAAAATACATTGTTGTTATCTTTAGGATCTTTAGGAAGCATAAGCACTTGTAGCTCATCTTCTAATGATAAAATTTGCGCTTTAGCTTCTTTATATTCTTCTTGCGCCATTTCACGCATATCTGGGTCTGAATCTTTTAACATTTCTTCAGCAGTCGCTACATCGTCTTGCGCTTGTTGGTATGCTAAAAATGTTTTTACAATTTCTTCAAGCTCAGAGTATTCTTTTGAAAGAGCACGAAAGCGGTTTTGATCACTAATGACCGACGGATCGCTCAGTAGCGCTTGTACTTCTTCGTAGCGCTCTACTAAGGTTTCTAATTTACGATATACAGACTCTTTCATTTAACTGTTATTCCTGATCAATACCTAACATTTTTTTCAACTGAGTTAGTTGTGCCACTTCACCTTTTTTAGCCGCATCTTGAATTGCACGGGTAGGCGCGTGCATTAAGCGGTTGGTTAATTTATTGGCCAACTCTAATATAATTTTTTCTGCGTCTTTACCTGTATTTAGCTGGCTAACCGCCCGCTCAACAAGTTCTGACTTAATGGTTTGTACGTCGTTTCGGTAGTGGCGAATTAAATCAACCGAATCGAGAGAGCGAACCCACATTTCAAATTCTTTTACGCGCTCGCTTATTATTAATTGTGCTTGTTCCGCCGCCTGTTCACGCGCGGCCATATTCTCGCTTACAATGGCTTGTAAGTCATCAACGGAATATAAATAGGCTGCGTCAAGCTCGCCTACTTGGCTTTCTATATCGCGCGGTACGGCAATATCAATAAACAGCATAGGTTTATGGCGGCGCTGTTTTAATGCTTGCTCCACCACCCCTTTACCTATTATTGGTAACGTACTGGCGGTTGAGCTAATAACAATATCGGCTTTGTGTAAACGCTCAGGTAGTTGTGCCAGCGCAATCACATCGGCCGACACTTCCTGCGCTAAACCGCGTGCACGCTCAATGGTTCTATTGGCAACCGTAATTTGTTGCGGCTCATTTTGATATAAATGTTTAGCTACAAGCTCTATTGTTTCGCCGGCACCAATTAATAACACATTGGTTTTATCAAGCTTGCCATAAATATGTTTTGCTAAATTAACCGCTGCAAACGCCACCGACACAGCACTGGCACCAATATCAGTGTCGGTACGAACCTGCTTAGCTACCGAAAAGGTTTTTTGAAACAACCTGTCAAACTTAACGCCTACAGCATCGTGTGTTTTGGCGCTATGATAAGCTTGCTTAATTTGCCCTAAAATTTGCGGCTCGCCCAATACCAATGAATCTAAGCCGCACGCAACACGCATTAAATGATTAATGGCTGCATCACCTTGGTGGCAATATATATTTTTGCTCAGTTCGTGTTCATCCAAACCATGGAAACTGGCAAGCCATGCTAGCAGTGCTTGGGAATTTGACTGCTCAAGGCTACAATAGATTTCGGTACGGTTACAGGTAGATACAATAACGGCTTCGTTAAAGTCGGCATGACCGCTTAATTGCTGGAGCGCCTCAGACATTTGCTCAGGCGAAAAAGCCACTTTTTCACGTAATTCTACGGATGCGGTTTTGTGATTTATACCAAGTGCTATGATGGTCATATTTGCCAAATATTGCTGCGCCCTACTTTAAAGGCGGCAATTTTACCAAAAATCAGCGGAATATGGAAAGTAAGGAACAACATTTGATTAGACATTATTTAATTTTATTCACTCTTTTTTTGTTTTTAGCGGGCTGCGCCCACCAAATTGATACAAAAACAACGCTTTACGATGATTGGAAACCACGCTTAGCAGCGCAAAAAACCTGGCAAGCACAAGGTAAATTAGCGTTTATAAGCCCTGATGAGCGCCAATCTGCAAACTTAAATTGGCAACAAGACGAAAAACAAAACAACTTAGTGCTCACTACGTTTATTGGTACTCGTATATTGTCGCTTAAACAAACCCGCACAGGTGCGGTACTTGATTACGACGATAAAACATACACAGATACTAACGCTGCGTTATTATTAAAACGCTTAACCGGTTTTGACCTGCCAGTTGATAACGCCGATAACTGGTTAAAAGGCACATTAACGTCGCAAACATTAAAAGTAGACGAACTTGGCCGTGCACAACAAGTTATTTGGTACGATAACAGCAATAAAAAGTGGCAAATAACGTATTCAAATTATAAACAGCAAGGTGGCTTTTGGGTTCCTGGCAATGTCACGCTAAAACATCAGCAAATTAAAATCAAAATTCAACTCTACAATTGGCAATTTAATTAAGTATGAATACTAAAACAGCTTTTTCGGTCATTGCACCGGCAAAACTTAACTTATTTTTACACATCAATGCGCGCCGTGATGACGGTTATCACGAACTAGAAACCTTATTTACCTTTTTAAATTTTGGCGACACACTCGACTTTTCAGTTAACGAAGCGCCCACTATTTTAATAACGGGTGATACGAAAGGCATAGCAGATTGCGATAATCTCATCTATAAAGCCGCGTTATTGCTTAAAAATCACTGTGGCATTTCATCAGGTGTAAAAATAAATCTCACTAAACGTTTACCTATGGGTGGCGGTGTAGGAGGCGGCTCATCTGATGCAGCCACCACGTTACTTGCACTTAATAAAATGTGGAATACACAACTAAATATTGATGAATTAGCAAACTTAGGCCTGCAATTAGGCGCCGACGTGCCGGTATTTATTCGTGGTAAAAGCGCCATAGCACACGGTATTGGCGAACAATTGGTTGACGTAGAGCTTGAACAAAAATGGTATTGCGTTGTGCACCCTAATCAGCATGTCAGTACCGCTAAAATATTCACTCACCCAGATTTAAAACGCGATACACCAAAAATTTCAGGTGATTGGCGAACCCATAAATTAACCAACGATTGTGAGCCTTTAGTTAAAAAGCTCTGCCCCGAGGTTGAAAAAACCCTGCAGTGGTTGCTAAAATACGCCCCGTCGAAGATGACCGGAACAGGTTCATGTTGTTTTGTCGAATTTGCTAGCCAAGTTCAAGCACAAGATGTACTTGATAACCTCCCCCATACTTGGCAGGGTTTTGTTGCTTCTAGCGCAAATGTCTCACCTGCTCATACGGAGCTTGCCGCCATATTCGATCAATGAAGTAACGTACAAGTAATCATAAGTTAACGCGTAGTGGGTTTTACCTATTTACCCGTTAGTCCAAAAATTCAGTGCCTGAGGAACCCTACCGTGCCTGACATGAAGCTCTTCGCTGGTAACGCAACACCTGAGTTAGCTCAAAAAGTTGCAAAACGTTTGTATATTGAATTAGGCGATGCTGTTGTTGGCCGTTTTAGCGACGGTGAGATCAGTGTTCAAATAAATGAAAATGTTCGTGGCTCGGATGTTTTTATCTTGCAATCAACCTGTGCCCCTACTAACGATAACCTAATGGAACTTATCGTTATGGTTGATGCTCTACGTCGTGCATCAGCAGGTCGTATTACTGCCGTCATTCCTTATTTTGGTTATGCACGTCAAGACCGTCGAGTACGTTCTGCGCGCGTTCCAATTACCGCTAAAGTTGTTGCCGATTTCTTATCAAGTGTAGGTGTTGACCGCGTTCTTACGGTTGATTTACACGCTGAGCAAATACAAGGTTTCTTTGACGTACCAGTAGATAACGTATTTGGTAGCCCTGTATTACTTGAAGATATGGAAGAGCGTGAGTTTGAAGACGTTGTTGTAGTATCACCAGATATTGGTGGTGTAGTACGTGCCCGTGCTATTGCAAAATTACTTCACGACACAGACCTTGCTATCATTGATAAACGTCGCCCTCAAGCTAACGTTTCTCAAGTAATGCATATTATTGGTGATGTTGAAGGCCGCGACTGTATTATCGTAGATGATATGATTGATACCGGTGGTACTTTATGTAAAGCCGCAGAAGCACTTAAAGAACACGGTGCTAAACGCGTATTTGCCTATGCAACGCACCCTATTTTATCTGGCAAAGCTGCAGAGAACATTCGTAACTCAGTAATTGATGAAGTAATTGTAACTGACTCAATTCCGTTATCTGATGAATTAAAAGCGCTTGATAAAGTAAAAGTACTAACTCTTGCTGACATGTTAGCCGAAACAATTCGTCGCATCAGCAATGAAGAATCTATTTCAGCGATGTTTGAACACTAAAATCATACATTCGCTGGAACATATAAGCGCCTTTTGGCGCTTTTTTTGTATATGTTGTTTATTTTATCGGGGGGCGGTGTTATGATAGCGCGCCTTTTGGGTAGGGACCTTGGTCGCAAAGGCCCTAACACTTTTAATTATTGGAGACATTATGTCTAACGAAACTTATACTTACAACGCTGAACTTCGCGTAGAAACTGGTACTGGTGCGAGCCGCCGCCTACGTCGCGAAGACAAAGTACCTGCTATCCTTTACGGTGCAGATAAAGAAGCGGTATCGCTTACTCTTGCTCATAAAGACATGATCAAAGCACAAGAAAGCGAAGGTTTTTACACGCACATTCTTACGCTAAATGTTGGCGGCGAGTCTGTTGAAGCTATCTTAAAAGATATTCAACGTCACCCATTCAAGCCAAAAATCACTCACCTTGATTTCCAACGTGTAGATGCAACTCACAAATTAGTAACTAAAGTTCCTCTTCACTTCATCGGTGAAGAAGCAGTTACTAAAGCTGGCGCAACTGTTGTTCACCAGTTAACTGAAGTTGAGATTTCTTGTCTTCCTAAAGCACTTCCAGAATTCGTTGAAGTTAACGTTTCTAATTTAGTAGTTGGTGATTCAGTTCACATTTCTGACCTTGAACTTCCTTCAGGTGTTCAGTCTGTTGAACTAGGTAAAGGCGAAGGCCACGACCTGTCAGTAGTTACAATCAAAGCTAACAAAGCAGCTCCTACTGAAGAAGAAGCTTCAGACGCTGCTGAATAATATTTAAGGTCTTGCACCTTGAATTCTATTCAAATGCTTGTGGGCCTGGCTAATCCAGGCCCCGAATACGCAAACACACGCCACAATGCAGGTGCTTGGTTCATTGAAGAACTCGCAGCACGCTACAACTGCACGCTCAAACACGATCCTAAATATCACGGCCTAACTGGCAAAGTGATCATCCAAGGCCAAGAATTCAAATTATTGATCCCCACCACCTACATGAACTTAAGTGGTAAAGCGGTCGGTAGTTTAGCCAATTTTTTCAAAATCCCCGTGGAAAACATACTTGTTGCCCATGACGAAATGGATTTAGACCCAGGCGTTGCCAAACTTAAAAAAGGTGGCGGTCATGGCGGTCATAATGGCTTAAAAGACATTATTGCAAAAATGGCAAACCAAAAAGATTTTATGCGTTTACGCATAGGTATCGGTCATCCAGGGCATCGTGAAATGGTTACCGGTTGGGTGCTTGGAAAAGCAGCCAAAGAAGACCAAGAAAAAATGGATGCAGCGGTTGATGAAGCAGTTCGTTGTATGGAAATACTTGCAAAAGATGGTGTGTTAAAAGCACAAAACAGACTACATTCTTTTAAACCATAATCGTTTAAACGAATCTTAACAAGGTATCTTACTATGGGTTTTAAATGTGGCATCGTTGGCTTGCCTAATGTTGGTAAATCAACGCTTTTTAATGCACTAACTAAAGCGGGTATTGAAGCCGCTAACTTTCCTTTTTGTACCATCGAACCTAACACAGGTGTAGTACCGGTACCCGATCCTCGCTTAGACGAGCTAGCAAAAATTGTAAATCCTCAACGTATTCTACCTACCAGTATGGAATTTGTTGATATTGCTGGTTTAGTAAAAGGCGCATCAAAAGGTGAAGGTTTAGGAAACCAATTTTTAGCAAACATTCGTGAAACGGATGCAATTGGCCATGTAGTTCGCTGTTTTGAAGACGAAAACGTAATTCACGTTGCAGGTACTATTGACCCTGCTGACGATATTGACGTTATCAATACCGAATTAGTACTTGCCGATATGGACAGCGCTGATAAAGCAATTTTCCGTAACGCTAAAAAAGCGAAAGGCGGCGATAAAGACGCTAAAGAGCAAAATGCAGTACTTGAAAAAGTAAAAGTACACTTAGACGAAGGGTTAACACTTCGCTCTTTAGAGCTTACTAAAGAAGAAAAAGCAGCAATTAGCTCAATTAACTTCTTAACTATTAAGCCTACTATGTACATTGCTAACGTAGCTGAAGATGGCTTTGAAAATAACCCACACCTTGACCGTGTACGTGCTATTGCAGAGTCTGAAGATGCTGTAGTAATTCCGGTGTGTGCTGCAATCGAATCTGAGCTTTCTGAACTAGATGAAGAAGACAAGCTTGAATTTATGGCAGACCTAGGTTTAGAAGAACCAGGCCTAAACCGTGTTATTCGCGGTGGTTACGAGCTATTACATTTACAAACCTACTTCACTGCAGGTGTAAAAGAAGTACGCGCGTGGACTATTCCAGTAGGTGCAACTGCGCCGCAAGCGGCTGGTAAAATTCACACCGACTTTGAACGTGGCTTTATTCGCGCACAAACCATTGCTTATGACGACTACATTGCCTTTAATGGCGAAGGTGGCGCTAAAGAAGCCGGTAAAATGCGTCAAGAAGGTAAAGAGTACATTGTTAAAGATGGCGATGTAATGAACTTCTTGTTCAACGTATAATTACGCCTAAACAATCTGTTTATAAAAGCCCGCTTAATGCGGGTTTTTTTATGCCTTTATCCAAATAAGTTTTATCCCAAAAGATAAATGGCCTTAATCACTCTTAGCCTTTTATAGCAATCCGCATAATTAAGCGATCTATTTTGAGAATAGAAAAACCTGTTGATAGCTAGAAAAAATTCGCTATTTAGTTGTTCTGAATGAGAATTTTTTAACACAGATAGCGACATGTTTAGTCCCGCAAAATGATATAAGTATTATTACGGATTGGTATGATACTAACGAGCTAAGCTAAATACTTTATTTAACGTAAGAAATACGCATCAGTAATAAGCAAATTACCCTACCAACTACCCCCACGCGGTGATTAATATGTAATTTTTAACGCAACTAGCGCAAGTTATGCCTACTTAAAATGATTGCATAACCTGGTTATTAAGTATCATAGCTTCATTCAATAGCTAAAATACTCAATAAACTCGGTTTTAATACAACTTGATCACAAAGCGACTGCATAAATACTCAGCAGTTTTTATATTAACGGTTTTAAGTTGTTATTACTTAGTGTACTTTGACAGTTGATTTACAGTTAAAAAAACAGCAAATTTATTAAAATTTAGCCTCTTAGCTTAATTTTCCTGCAAACAAACCCTGTTAAGTGTTTTTTTGCAAAAAAGGTGTTGACGGATTTGGGTCATATCAGCATAATACGCCCCGCACTCAGCGATGAAGTGATAACAAAAGAGATGGCTAAGTAGCTCAGCTGGTTAGAGCACATCACTCATAATGATGGGGTCACAGGTTCAAATCCCGTCTTAGCCACCATTTTTCTTTTGTTGCTCAATGAAGAGTTTAAAATAATTACCTTCCTTTGATTATTCAAAGTGAAAATGCGGGAGTGGCGGAATTGGTAGACGCGCTGGATTTAGGTTCCAGTATCTTAGGATGTGAGAGTTCAAGTCTCTCCTTCCGCACCATGTTCTGATATGAACTAAACTATCAATTTTTTCTGTTGGGATATCGCCAAGCGGTAAGGCACCAGGTTTTGATCCTGGCATTCCCAGGTTCAAATCCTGGTATCCCAGCCAACAATGGCTAAGTAGCTCAGCTGGTTAGAGCACATCACTCATAATGATGGGGTCACAGGTTCAAATCCCGTCTTAGCCACCATTTCTTTTTTAGAAGTGGCTCTGCAAGAGTTAAATTGCAGCTCAATGAAGAGTTTAAAATAACTACCTTTCTTTGATTATTCAAAGTAAAAAATGCGGGAGTGGCGGAATTGGTAGACGCGCTGGATTTAGGTTCCAGTATCTTAGGATGTGAGAGTTCAAGTCTCTCCTTCCGCACCATGTTCTCGATAAGAACTAAAATAATCAGCTAATTCTTTGTTGGGATATCGCCAAGCGGTAAGGCACCAGGTTTTGATCCTGGCATTCCCAGGTTCAAATCCTGGTATCCCAGCCAATTTCTTCTACCAAAGAAATTGCTATAAAGAATGACCATATGCGGGAGTATCGGAATTAGCAGTTGTCTTGAATAAGACACTGGATTTAGGTTCCAATACATTAACACCTGTGTATGTTAAATGCGGGAGTGGCGGAATTGGTAGACGCGCTGGATTTAGGTTCCAGTATCTTAGGATGTGAGAGTTCAAGTCTCTCCTTCCGCACCATGTTCTTACCTAGAACTAAAACTATTCCAAATTTAGCGTTGGGATATCGCCAAGCGGTAAGGCACCAGGTTTTGATCCTGGCATTCCCAGGTTCAAATCCTGGTATCCCAGCCAATTTCTATATTATCCTGTACTCTTCCTCATTAGCATATTTGTGTATAAACTCATTAATGTTTACTGGCTTGCTAAAATAATACCCTTGCAAATAATCACAATCCATTAGCGTTAATGTTTGTTTAAGATCGTTATCTTCTATTCCCTCTGCCACCACTTTACAATTAAGTCGTGTCGCTAAAAACAATGTCGATTCAACAATCGCATAATCTGCTATTTGAGTCAGCATGTCTTTTATAAATGATTGATCTATTTTTATTTGGCTTATTGGTAATTCTCGCAGTAATACCAAAGAAGAAAAACCCGTACCAAAATCATCTACACTAAATTCAAACCCTCTGCTATTTAGTTTTTGCATCATAGTGCGGGCGGCTTCTAGGTTTGTCATCATGGCGCATTCGGTTATTTCAAAAATAATTGCGTCGCTTAACGTTGGGTCATGCTTTACTAGTTCTTCAACAAACTCATAAAACTCCGGGCTTTCTAAATCTTTAGTAGAAAGGTTTACATGCAACGAACCTATAAACCCAGCTGCTTTTAACACCTTTAAATGCTTTATTGTTTCTAGTAGCACCCATTTAGAAATATTTAATATCAACCCACTTTGCTCGGCAATGCCAATAAATACCTCGGGGCTAATAAAAGAGCCATCACTTTGCGGCCAGCGTATTAACGCCTCTGCTCCATGTACTTCATCGGCTCTGGCATCAAAAATAGGCTGTAAATAAAGCTCAAATTCGTGGTTTTTAATGGCGTGCTTAATACGTGAGGTCATATTTGAAAGCTCATTTGCTCGGGTGCTCAGCGCCTCAAAGTAATGTACATACAGTTGCTGTGTGTCTTTAGCCTCATGCAGTGCTAAGTCTGCTTGCTTTAATAGCTCATTAGCGTGCGACGAGTGATTCGCAAAGGTTGTTATTCCCACAGTCACGTGTACACGTAAGCTATGCTCGTAAATATGAAATGGGTGTTTAGTTGATTTTTTATGGCTTCAATACATAAATTAACTGCCTCGTTGGCTGAGTTATCAACAATAAGTGCAAATTCATCGCCGCCTAAACGGTACAGCTTGGCTATCCCCACAATATTATGGCTGAGAGTTTTTGAAAAAATGCTTAACAGCATATCCCCTACTTTATTGCCGTATGAGTCATTAATCGATTTAAAGCGGTTTAAATCTATAAGCATTAAATAAAACGAAGGCTCGTACTTAACTTGTTTGTTAAGCACCTGAAAAAACTTTTTTCGATTAGGGAGGCCGGTTAAGCTGTCGTTTTCGGCAAGGGTTCGTTGACGTTTTGCAAAGCGGTCTATTTTTAAAATACTTTTATAACTGAGCTGAATAACTAAATAAACAAAAGCGCCGCCGCCAAATAAAATAAGCGATACGCTCATAGCAATAAATCCGGCTATATCGTTATTTACAAAATAATAAAGTACATACCAATAACCCACTATAAAGCTAAAAATAAGCGCCAGTAGCAAAATCCACGAAACACGGTTAGTTTTTTTACAAATTTTTATTGTTGGCACAATGCTCAGCGTTAGTAGCAAAGCGCCAACAATGAGTATAAAAATAAAAAAATTATCCACAAACACACAACTTTTAATTGGTTAGTAGTTTGAGTATGGCAAAAAAACGCAATAACGGAATAAATTAATAGTGACAACTATGCAGGTGCCCAAGTGGCATAAGAAAGGGAGTGACTGGCTGTGCATTTATTAATTTAGCCAATCACTTAAGTAAATTTAATTAAGCTCCCCACTAATAGCGTATTTTAATACCCAGTTTTTTAACGGACCGGTATTGTTTGCCATTTTTAAAAACTGGCTGCGTGCCCATTTTAGTGGCGTAATTTGGTTAGAAAAACCAAAGTAACACGCATCCATCATGCTCATCATTAATAGGTTGGCTTTACGGCGGCTTCGCTCGTATTCTTTTAGTTTTAGCGGGCAACTAATATCATCAGCGTCTTCAAGTGCCTGTGCGAGTGCTACCACATCTTGAAAGCCTAAATTAACGCCCTGCCCAGCCAGTGGGTTAATTGTGTGCGCCGCATCGCCCACTAACACCAAACGCCCATTAGAGTAATTATTTGCATGCTGACGGGTAAGCGGAAATACCGCATGGCTTTGCACCTCAAAATCCCCTGCAAGAAGCGGAAACTTATTTAAAACATGCGCTTTTATTTGAGCAGCCGTTAACCCTTTAAAGTTTTGTAAGGTATTGGCGCTGTCGTACCAAATTAAATTAGCGTATGGCGCCTGCATAGGTAAAAAGGCTAACGGGCCTGTAGGGGTAAATTGTTGCCACGTTTTTACTTGCTGCGGCGCATCTAGCTTTATTAGTACGCCCATGCAGTGCTGCTGATACTGCCACCCTGTTACACCAATATTTGCCTTTGCACGTAGCTGCGATTGCCCGCCATCGGCTGCAATAACTAAATCAGCAGTGTAACGGGTATCGCCATAAATGAGGGTGATTGACGTTGTGTCTTGCTCAATAGCGCTTAAAGGTGCTGATTGTTCAATAACCTCAATATTATAATGTGCAAACTGCTGCCAAAGGCTTGCTTGTATTAAATTGTTTTCAATTAAATGACCTAAGTGCGAAGTATTAATATCAGCGCAATCAAATAATAGGTTGTCGCCACCGCGCTCAAATGCTTCTAACTGCGTGTAAGGTGCTAATCGGTTTTGCCTTAAAATAGGCATAGCCCCTAGCTCGTCCAGCAGGTTTTCTGAAAAACGGTTAATAGCCGATACCCGTATACCTACCTGATCACTTGCTAAAATGGCGTCGGCGTTAATCAGTTTTTTTTCTATTATTTGTACTGACTTTCCTTGCTGTGCAAGCTTTATGGCCATGGCCGCACCGACCATCCCAGCGCCTACAACAATCACTTTGTTTTGAGTCATGTTTTTCATCATTTGGTTAATACGTGAAACTGTTTTGATTGTACCGTAACTCGCCGCATTAGTGCGAGAGTATATAACTATCACGCTATTAAACTGCCTGTGTATTGATTTGAGATCACAAACATGAAAACTATACTTGGATCTGGGCGGGTATCCAGCTAAAATACGCGTCCTTTAAGTGAGCAACCTTGCTCCTTAATCCCGTTTTAAGCACATTTTTGTGCCACTACCGAATTGAACACGAGGCTATATTTCAATGAGCAAAAAGCTGCATATCAAAACTTGGGGTTGTCAGATGAACGAGTACGACTCTCAGAAGATGGCTGATCTTTTAGATGCAACCAACGGCTACCAGCTAACGGAAGAAGCAGCAGACGCCGACGTTATTTTACTTAACACCTGTTCAATTCGTGAAAAAGCGCAAGAAAAAGTATTTCACCAATTAGGTCGCTGGAAGTTATTAAAAGACGACAAGCCAGATTTAATTATTGGTGTAGGTGGTTGTGTTGCCTCTCAAGAAGGTGACTCTATTCGCCAGCGCGCACCGTTTGTTGATGTTATTTTTGGCCCACAAACATTGCACCGTTTACCAGAAATGATTAAACAAGTGCAAGGCGACAAAGGCTCATCGGTGGTTGATATTTCGTTCCCAGAAATTGAAAAGTTTGACCGTTTACCAGAGCCAAAAGCAGAAGGCCCGTCTGCATTTGTATCAATAATGGAAGGTTGTTCTAAGTACTGTACTTTTTGTGTTGTACCTTACACCCGTGGTGAAGAAGTTAGCCGCCCATTAGATGACGTATTATTAGAAGTTGCGCAACTTGCTGAGCAAGGCGTACGTGAAGTAAATCTGCTTGGTCAAAACGTAAACGCATACCGCGGTGAAACACACGATGGCGAAATTTGTTACTTCTCAGATTTAATCCGTTATGTAGCAGCGATTGATGGCATTGACCGTATTCGTTACACCACCTCGCACCCGGTAGAGTTTACGCCAGATATTATTGATGCGTACGCTGATGTACCAGAGCTTGTTGATCACTTACACCTACCTGTGCAAAGTGGTTCAGACCGTATTCTTAATTTAATGAAACGCGGCCATACAGCGCTTGAGTACAAATCAACAATACGTAAGCTGCGTAAAATTCGCCCTAACTTAAGCATGTCGTCAGACTTCATTATTGGTTTCCCAGGTGAAAGCAAAACAGACTTTGAAGCCACTATGAACCTGATTAACGACATTGGCTTTGATATGAGCTTTAGCTTTATTTACAGTGCGCGTCCAGGTACGCCTGCCGCCGACTTACCTGATGACGTATCAGAGCAAGAGAAAAAAGAGCGCTTATACCTACTACAAAACCGTATTACACAAATGGCACAACAAATTAGCCGCCAAATGTTTGATACAGAGCAACGTATCTTAGTTGAGGGGCCTTCTAAAAAGAACCCAATGGAATTACGTGGCCGCACCGAAAACAACCGTGTAGTTAACTTTGTTGGCCCACACACAGTGATCGGCCAGTTTGTTGATGTACGTATTACCGAAGCGTTACCAAACTCTTTACGTGGCGATTTAATTCGTACAGAATCAGAAATGAACTTACGTCGTGATATTGCTCCTTCAGCTATTTTAACAAAAGCTGCAAGCGTTGAGCCAAAAATCGATACAACCAACGAAATTGGCGTAGCTACTTTCGTACCCTAGTTGTATAAATTCATTGCGCCAGTAACCCTTACTGGCGCACCCGAATAGGAAGTAATTTTGAGTAATCAGTTAAAAACATTAGAGATTTATTTAGAACCTGCCGACAACAAACGCCTTTCTTCTTTATGTGGCCCGTTTGACGAAAACATCAAACAAATTGAACGCCGCCTAGGTGTTGAAATAATCCACCGCGACAACTTTTTTAAAGTAACAGGTAAACTGCACTCAAGTGCCGCGGCCGTAGAAATTTTAAAAAACCTTTATGTTGATACTCAACCTGTTCGTGGCGAAATTGGTGAAATAGAGCCCGACAACGTACATTTAGCCATTACCGAATCAAAAGCCCTAGAACAAGAAGTGCCACAAAGTGCGTACGGCAAAGAAATGTTTATTAAAACCCGCCGTGGCGTAATTAAACCGCGTAACGACAACCAAGGTTTGTATGTTGCTAATATTTTGCATCACGACATTACCTTTGGGATTGGCCCTGCCGGTACAGGTAAAACATACCTAGCAGTTGCAGCCGCAGTAGATGCCCTAGAGCGCCAAGAAATACGTCGTATATTACTTACCCGCCCAGCGGTAGAAGCAGGTGAAAAACTGGGCTTTTTACCAGGCGATTTAAGCCAAAAGGTAGACCCATACCTGCGCCCTCTTTACGATGCGCTATTTGAAATGCTTGGCTTTGAAAAAGTAGAAAAGCTTATTGAAAAACACATTATTGAAATTGCCCCACTTGCTTACATGCGTGGCCGTACACTAAATGATGCGTTTATTATTTTAGATGAAAGCCAAAATACCACCGCCGAGCAAATGAAAATGTTTTTAACCCGTATAGGCTTTAACTCTAAAGCAGTAATAACGGGCGATATAACACAAGTTGATTTACCACGCGGTGCGCGCTCAGGCCTTCGTCATGCAATAGAAGTACTTAGCGATGTTGAAGAAATTAGCTTTAACTTTTTCCAATCGCACGACATTGTTCGCCACCCTGTTGTTGGCCGTATTGTTGAAGCCTACGAGCGCAATGACGAAAGCGAGCGACTAAAACGTATAGAAAAACAAAAAGCCAAAGAGCAACTTGCCGCTCAACAGCCGCCTTCAACTAAAGAGTAATACCGTGAGCACCGAATTAGATTTACAAATAGCGTGTGAGTTTGACAACCTCCCAAGCGAAGAACAATTTGCACTGTGGGCCGATAAAGCCCTGAGCAAGTTTCGTGATGAGTCGGAGCTGAGCATCGTTATAAGCGATGAAGCCCAATCACAACAATTAAACAACGACTACCGTGGTAAAAATAAACCAACCAACGTGTTGTCGTTCGAATTTGAAGCACCGCCAGGCATTGATTTGCCATTAGTAGGTGATTTAATAATTTGCCCAGCCATTGTACTGGCCGAGGCAATCGAGCAAGAAAAGTCATTTCATGACCACTTTGCCCATATGGTTATTCATGGATGCTTGCATTTACTTGGATTTGACCATATAAAGAGTGAAGACGCTTTTGAGATGGAAAGCATAGAAAAGCAATTACTTGCAGAGCTAAACATAGCTGACCCATACCGGGACGAAATTTAAATTAACGGAGCATTTAGACGCAATGAGCGACGATAACTCGCAATCTAGCCAGGGTTCTTCTGGCAAAACGTGGATGGGCCGCATAGCCCAAATGTTGCAAGGGGAACCCCAGAATAGAGAAGAGCTGGTTGAAGTAATTGCCGACGCGCAAGAGCGTGACGTAATCGACCCAGAAACCAAAGAAATGATTGAAGGTGTGCTTGGTGTATCCAAGCTTAAAGTTCGCGATATAATGATCCCGCGCTCACAAATGGTCACACTTGAGGTCGACAGCCCCCTTGAAGATTTGATCCCCATGATGGTCGACTCCACCCACTCGCGTTTTCCGGTGGTGTGTGAAGACAAAGACCACGTTGAAGGTATTTTGCTCGCAAAAGACTTGCTGCCGCTTATTTTAAATAAAGATGAGCACCTACCCTCACTGCGCGAATATTTACGCCCAGCCATGGTAGTGCCAGAAAGCAAGCGCGTAGACACCCTACTAAATGAATTTCGTCAGCAACGCTACCACATGGCTATCGTCATTGACGAATACGGCGGTGTATCGGGACTTGTAACCATTGAAGATATTCTTGAAATAATTGTCGGCGAAATCGAAGATGAACACGACGAAGAAGAAGATCAACAAGATATTCGCCAACTTGCTAAGCATGTATACGTAGTACAAGCGCTCACCCCTGTAGATGACTTTAACGAGTACTTTAAAACAGGTTACAGCACCGATGAAGCCGATACCATTGGCGGCACGGTACTACACGCATTTGGCCATATGCCAAGTCGCGGCGAAACAATTGAAATAGACGACTATCAGTTTAAAGTAACTAATTCTGATAACCGTCGTATTTTACAACTGCAAGTCACCGTTCCTAAGGTTGATGAAAACGACAGTGAAGAAACTACTAACTAAACTCACCCTGTTAGTAAAAGATAAAAAAGCATGGCTCGCACTGGTTGCGGGCCTTATTTTAACTTTTGGCTACGCCCCTTACCAAATTTGGCCCATCGCATTTTTTAGCATTGCCGCCATTATTTTTTGTATTAACCCAAACAACACAGGCAAAGCGCACGCAAAAAGCGCCGCTAAATATGGCTTTATATTTGGCTTAGGTTGGTTTGGCGCGGGTATTAGCTGGGTGCATGTATCTATTGCCACCTTTGGCGGCATGCCGCTTATAGCATCGCTCTCGTTAATGGCTTTACTGTGCTCATATTTAGCCCTGTTTCCGGCGCTGGCGTTTTGGGCTGCAACTCGCTTTGCAAGTGGCCCTAAAAGCATGGGGGCACTTCTAATTGCCACTATAGCCATTAGTGAATATTTACGTGGACACTTACTGACTGGCTTTCCGTGGCTAAGTTTTGGCTATACACAAACAGATGGCCCGCTTAGGCTGCTTGCCCCTTATATTGGCGAATTTGGCTTAACGCTTACCTGTGTTGCCATTGGTTTTGCCATTTACAGGCTCACCCAAAAAGATTTTAAAACCCCATTAATAAGCGCAGCCGCTTTAGCGTTACTTATTATTGGTGCATTAAATACCGGTAATAATCACTACTCGGGCAAAGAAATGTCGACCTTATTGGTGCAAGGTAATATTAAACAACACCTGCGATTTGAACCCAGTGAGTTTTGGACCACCATGAGCAAATACCAAGACCTAACACGCCCACATTGGGATGCCGACCTAGTGGTATGGCCCGAAGCCGCCGTGCCCGAAATAGAAGCCCTTGCCGACACGTACTTAGCCAATTTAGACAGCGCGGCCTCGTTTAATAAAACCGCATTAGTTACCGGTATTGTTGACTACCAGCTCGACACCAAAACCATTTACAACACCCTTATTGTGGTAGGTAATAAAGAGCACAACGACGAGCGCGGCCATTATCGCTACCTAGACAAAAACCGCTACCGTAAGCACCAGTTGTTACCTATCGGCGAATTTGTACCATTTCAGGATATATTGCGCCCTATAGCGCCATTGTTTGATTTACCTATGTCATCGTTTACCCGTGGCGATAGAGTGCAAAACAACTTACGCGCCAATGGCTTTAACCTGCTACCTGCGATTTGCTACGAAATAGTATTTGCCGATTTAGTACGCGGTAATTACCAAAGCGACTCTGACTTGCTGTTTACCGTAAGTAACGACGCGTGGTTTGGTGATTCAATTGGGCCATTACAACACATGCAAATAGCTCGTATGCGCGCTTTAGAGTTACAGCGCCCACTGGTACGCGTTACTAACAACGGCGTAAGCGCCGTATACGACCCACTGAACCACACACAACAAACCATGCCACAGTTTGAAGCTGCGACCATGAAAGCCGATATAAAGCTTATACAAGGCGACAGCGTGTACAGTCAGTACGGCAATGTGTTTGTATGGGGATTTGTGTTGTTGCTGGGAGTTGGTGGATTTGGGGTTAGGTTTAGGAAATAAAATAGGGTTGGTAGCTGTGTAAAAAACAGCTATTAAAAAGAAAGGTGTTTTTTGTTGGGTTTCGCTTCGCTCTACCCAACCTACAATAATTACTTTTTGATCCAACCTATGCTTAAAATATAGCGAGTACCTTGCTCTATTTTTAATACTTGATGCCGCTCAATATCGGGCCTGAAAAGTTTAATTCGACTGTAATTTATAATCGGGTTTTCACACATAAACTCACCACCCCTAGCGGCATGCTTCAATACAACATTAAGCCTAAAGTGCCTGCCAGTTTTAACTTCATCGGTATGCGGCTTTATTTCACTGCCCTGCGGGAATTTAATTAAGTATGCATCCAATTTAAAAGGGAAAAGCATGTAGCACAATAACATTTTATCGTAACCCGACTTTTGTCGCCCACGTTGCCAACTAAATAATTTATTTGCCATAAACTACACTTTCACTTGTTCTGAAAATCCCTTAGAAAGAATATCAAAACCACTTAAATTTCAGTTTGGCAGAGTGTACTCTGCTCGCCTGTGGTCTTAGTAGATTGCAGTGAATATCAATATAGCTACTCTTATTTGATTCTATAAATGTGTCATCGCTTTTACCTAAACAATTACCAACAAATTTGCCATTCTTATCAAATGTAGAAGCAATTACTCCAGCAGCATATATGCTTTCGTTGGTTATATTTTTTAGCTCTGCAGTTATTCTTACGCGGCCATTTTCTTTAAAAATATCAGAAAGGGTAAGTTTGTAATCATTACTTAAATCAGACGTGCTATCTAATGTTTTATTAGAAACCTGCTCTTTAAATCCACTCTCCACCTCAGCAGCTATTGTGAGCGCGTATACACTGATGCCACCTAGAGTTGCTATTACAAACCCTGCTCCCCAAAAAAACCCTTTATAATCTCATTAAAATTATTACTCATTTAATTCCCTTTTAATTTTCCCACTGAATTTAGTAAATAATATACCCAAAGCAACTCTTTTTTCTTACCAAGTTTATAAGTTAAGGTTTACCTTTTTAATAAGCTTTTTAACCCATAATACCAACTAAGCGCAGCGACTGTGCCATGAGTTTCACCTTTAAAGTAACGTTGATTTATAATTAGATTATTGCTTGGGTGCGCTTTTAACTTTTTAGCAAACGCTACACCCCATTGATAATTTGCTTTACCAATTTCGCCAAACGCTTCGTCATTATTTGCAAAGGTAAAATATACATTGCCATTAAGCGGCTTATTTATAAGTTGTTTCTCATCAAAATAACAGTTTAGGTAGTTATTGTCCCACAGGTAGGTTGCATCAATTATTAAGTAATCTGTAAATAGCGCATGGTTGCTAAGCAATACATAGCTGGCAAACAAGCCACCGAAGGACTCACCTATTAATACGCGTTTAGTTGATGTTCGATAATTTTTATTAATGAGAGGAATAAGTTCTTTTTCAAAAAAGGCACTGTAATTTGCGGCGTTGCCAATATTTTCAAACTTTTCAAGAAGCTCACCGTTAAATGTCCAATCAACATTGGTTGGGGTAAAGTCACGCTCTCTTATCGCATTTTGACTATTAGGAATTGCTACTATAATTGTTTGTTGTATTTGCTGCTCAAGCCGCTGAGTACTAAGTGCCTCGACTAGCCCGGCGACAGCTTTTAGATGTGTTAGGTCACCATCGAGCAAGTAAATAACTGGGTATGACTGATTAGGGTTTTCATTGTAGCTTGGCGGTAAATAAACGCTAAAACTGCGTTGTTCACCTAAAATAACGGATTTAAGCTGATAGGTTTTGGCTAAAGTGATAGGCTCTGAGGCATTTACATTTATTGTAAAAAATAAATATAAAAATATTATTGATAAGACTTTCATACATATCCTTGTATTAAATTAATAGCAAACCAAGAAGAAGCGCCCTTCTTTCAACAATCAAAACACCGCTTTTATTACTAAGCTATTCCTTAGCTCTTGAGGCTAACTTTTTATATATTGCATCTTTATCGCGTTTACCAATTGCGAGTACATACACCACAACTTCGTCATCAATAACTTCGTAAGCAAGGCGGTACCCTGCCGTACGCAATTTTATTTTATAAACATTATCAAAGCCGCGTAATTTAGAGGCTGGGACATGCGGATTATCTAAGCGCTCAGCAAGTTTCTTTTTAAACTGGCTTTTAAGTGGTGGCGCAAGTTTTTCCCACTCTTTTAAGGCTGCTGGTAAAAACTTTAACTTATAAGTCATCTATACTAACTTCAACCGCTTGAGATAAATCGCCTCTGCGGCTCTCAACAACTTTAGTTAGTTCATAATCATCCAATTGTTCCATAAGTTGCTCATACATTTGTGCAGGCACCAAGTAAGCTGCAGGTTTATTATGATTTAATATGGCTATTGCAGCGCCATCAGCTTCATTTAAAAGCGCGGTTGGGTTTTTTTTAAGTTCTGAAATACTTGCCGAACAATCAGCTAAAACCTGTCTCATATAACACCTATAAAGAACTAAATTAAGACCTTATTTTAGCCCTTTTTTTATCTAAAGCTATATATTTTATAATTGCTTATTTTCTAAGTAATTTTTAAATTCTCTTCTACCGTTTTCACATTTACAACTTGATTCACACTGCCCTGAATAACCACCGTGGCTGATATTTTATCTTGAATAGCTTGCCTGTTTGGATCCCAATACACTTGTAAAAAGCCTAATAAGCCCGTGGCAAAACCGGCGCCGTAACCGCCGTATCTGCCAAAACAATCAAGCATACCTAGTGGCTCGCCATTTAGTGAGACACCCGAATATTACATACTTTTTTACCAGGGGTTTGCCCGCGCCATAATAACGAGAACAACGTAAAGTATACGGCCGCCCAGCCAAAACCAAGGCCTAGGTCTTGAATAATGCCTTTACCCCACTGCAAAATGCTGGTGACAGGTTTGGTTTGCTCGCTTTTAGTTTCAGCTTTTTCAGTGATATTGCTTTTATGAGTTATTTCGCCCGAAATGCTTTCTAGCTCTGTCTCATTATTTTTAAAATCATCTGCCGCAACGGGCTCATCATCAGATATGGCCATTAAGTGCAATAATGTGCGCGTAACTTCAATCCCTCCTACGTTTTGCATTTCAGCAAGCGCTGGTAATTGGCCAACTAAATTAGCTCGAGCAACGCTTTGACAAGCATCATCACAGTTTTTATCGTCGTCTGTTTGCGTTAAATAGGTGCGTATTATTGCTTTATCATGCTCGCTTAGCTCATCGTTTTGCTGTGTTTTTTCTATTTGAGGTGTTTGTATAGCGGTATCGCCATCAAAAAAATCAATCGCTAGCGAGAGTACGGTTAATGAACTTACAAATAAAAAACTTGCGGCAAAAAGCTTTAAGGCTCTGCGCCAAAACGACGACATTTTTGGAAGATATTGCTGCGCAGTGCCTTTATAAAAAGCCATGGCAGCCACAAAGGCAATTAAAGTGGCGCTTAACTTAGCGGCCATAAATATTAAAGTGACATCAATAGTCATCGCCAATGCACGTTTAATTGGGCTCGCTAATGGAATACCTAATAACGCTTGGTCAATTTTAAAGGCATACGGGGTGATCACGTCTTTGGTTTCAGAGTCTGATAACGCGAGTTGCTCTATCTCTTTGGTTTTCATTTTTATTTTTATGTTTTTAAAATGGGTAAGCTATTTAACTTACGCGCTTTTTATTTTTATATCAATCCGCTTAATTAAGTGATCTATTTTGCTGATTGGTATTAGCTCAAGTTAAAGCTATTGGTTTATCAGCATAAAAAAAGGGCTGCATACATGCAGCCCTTAAAATACTTTATTTATAAATAATTAAGCGGTTGGGTAATCGGTATAGCCTTGCTCTGCACCACCAAATAAGGTGTCGGGGTTGTGGCTATTTAGCGGTTTACCTTGCTCTAAACGTGCTGGTAAATCTGGGTTAGACACAAACGGGCGACCAAAGCCAATCATGTCGGCCCAGCCTTGTGCTAGGGCTTCATCGGCACGTTCTTTAGTGTACTTACCTGCATAAATTAATACGCCGCTGTACGCTTTACGAATAGCCTGTTTAAATTCAACGCTCATTAAAGGGGCATCATCCCAGTCGGCTTCAGCAATGTGCATGTAGCCCACGCCAGCGTCGTTTAGTTCTTGAGCAACGGCTAAATATGTTTGCTCTGGGTTATCATCAACCGTGCCGTTAAGCGTGGTAAGTGGTGCAAGCCTTACACCTACTTTTTGACTACCAATTTCATCGCTTACTGCATTTACAACCTCTGTTAAAAAACGCAAACGATTTTGCACACTGCCGCCATGTTCATCAGTACGGGCATTTGATTGCGAGTCTAAAAATTGGTTAATTAAATACCCGTTAGCAGCGTGTAGCTCTATGCCGTCAAAGCCTGCGTCTACTGCATTCTTAGCTGCTTGGCGAAATTCGCCTAGTACATTTTCAATATCTTGCTTGCTCATTTCGCGCGGTAACTGAGTCTCAACAAAGCCTGGCTCGCCGTTTGTATCTACAAATACTTTTACGTCTTTTGCAGCAATGGCCGATGCTGATATAGGCTGCACACCGCCTGTGTTATCGCTGTGAGTTACGCGCCCTACATGCCAAAGCTGCGCAAACATAACGCCACCAGCATCGTGCACTTTGTTGGTCACTGTGCGCCAACCTGCTACTTGCTCGTTTGTGTAAATACCTGGTGTCCAGGCATAGCCTTTACCCAGCTCACTTATTTGTGTGCCTTCGCTTACTATTAACCCAGCACTTGCTCGCTGCGCATAATAAGTGGCCATTAAATCATTGGCAATGTCGCCAGGCTGCGTTGAGCGCGAGCGAGTCATTGGTGGCATAACAATACGGTTTTTTAAAGTTTTACCTGCAAGTTCTATGGGTGAGAAAAGTAACGTCATAATGCCTCCTAAGTTTGATGGCGCTCATAATAGCGCAGCTATATAAATTCAAAAATAGCAAAAAACACAAAATAGCTTTGTTGTATTTGCAAAAGTGTCTACTTATTCTTCTGCTGAGCATTACATACAAACCATTTAAAAAGTCATGCTAGTGCTAGAAAATTAAATTAATACAATATAACATACCAATAAATACCTATTAGTAAGTAAAATTAAATGATCAATAAACTGCCCGTCACAGTGTTATCAGGCTTTTTAGGCGCAGGTAAAACAACCGTACTTAGCCATATTCTTAATAACCGACAAGGAAAAAAAGTGGCTGTTATAGTCAACGATATGAGCGACATAAACATAGATGCAGCCACAATTAAAAACGATGTATCGCTCAATCACAGCAACGAAAAACTCGTCGAAATGAGCAATGGTTGTATTTGCTGCACACTACGAGAAGATTTACTTGTTGAAGTGGGTAAACTTGCCAAAGATGGCCGTTTTGATTATCTCGTCATTGAATCAACAGGTATTTCAGAACCTCTACCGGTTGCCGAAACATTTACCTTTGCCGACGAAAACGGTGTTTCTCTTGGTGATGTTGCCACCCTCGATACCATGGTAACCGTGGTTGATGCGGTTAACTTTTTAACCGACTACGAACAAGCAAACGATTTACAAGATACTGGCGAATCGTTAGGAGAAGACGACGAGCGAAGCGTGGCCGACCTACTTGTTGATCAAGTTGAATTTGCCGATGTAATTTTAATTAGTAAAACTGATTTAGTCACCAATGAACAGCTCAATAAGCTTATTGCCATTTTAAATACGCTTAATACTCAAGCTAAAATGATTCCTATATCAAACGGCAATATTAATATTAACGAAGTGCTCAACACGGGCTTATTTAATTTTGCACGCGCCCAACAAGCGCCAGGTTGGCTTAAAGAAATGCGTGGTGAACACATTCCCGAGACCGAAGAGTATGGTATTAGCAGCTTTAATTATACGGCGCGCCGCCCATTTAACCCTGAGAAGTTTTATCACTTTTTGCACAACACCGAGCAATTTGGCAAGCTCATTCGCTCTAAAGGGTATTTTTGGCTCGCAACGCGCCCTTTGTTTTGCGCGCAGTGGAGCCAAGCCGGCGGTATAGCTCATTACGGGTTTGCTGGCATGTTTTATAAAGCAATTCCTAAAAAAGACTGGCCCACAGATCCCGAGCTACTTGCTGATATAAACAGTAAATGGGTAGAGCCCTTTGGTGATATGCGTCAAGAACTTGTATTTATTGGTCAGTCGTTAAATAAACAAGCCATGATTGAGGCGCTTGATGACTGCCTACTGCCAGAAGAAGCTGTGCTTAAAGGTAAAGATTTTTGGAAAACCTATAACGACCCGTTTCCTATTTGGGAGGAAGTGTAATGAATGCCCTAGCTCCAATAACGGCGCAAATAAAACCCACTGAGCAACTCCACCGAAGAGCAGCTAAATAAAGTAACGCCAATGTATTGCCACACATTTATGACCAAAACACTAACATCGTTATTTGGCAAAGAGACCTTGAACAAGCATTAACAAATGCCGTTAATACACTCATTAGCACTAATGCTATAAAACCACTTGAGCTTGCGGTATCACCCGATGATGCGTTTGATAAGTTAGTTACTGCACTTAAACCAGATGATAACAACCGCGTTGAAACTCATGCGCTGTGTAAAGACATAGCATTATTAGTTGAAATGTTTTGCTGCCTATTTGATTTAAAACGCGCCGGTTTAAGGCTAAAAATATTAGATAAACCTATGTGCCCGCGTTTTCATGTAGACAAAATTCCATGCTGATTAGTGACAACTTACCAAGGCGTTGCAACGCAGTGGTTAAATCACAGCGATGTAGACCGCTCAAAGCTTGGAACTGGTAATTTAGGTAAGCCCGATGAAGAGTCTGGCTTATTTAAAAGCCTAAATAATATTAATCAACTCCAGCAAGGCGATGTTGCGCTACTTAAAGGCGAGTACTGGGATGAAAACGAAGGCGCAGGGCTTGTACATCGCTCGCCACCGGTGGCTGCAAACGAGCAACGCTTGTTGCTCACCCTTGATTTTATTTAAAGTTTGTTATGGTGATAAACGCTGCACTAATGGGCGTTTATCACCCTCGCGATTACTTCGTACAACCCTTGTGTATTTACCGGTTTAGATACAAAGTCATCCATGCCTACACTCAAACAGCGCTGCTTATCATCTTCATAGGCGTTTGCGGTAATAGCAACAATGGGCACATGTGCCTTTGTGTTTACCTCGTTAGCCCGTATTGTTTGGGTGCACTCGTAGCCATCCATATTAGGCATTTGGCAATCCATTAAAATTAAATCAAAGCGATTACCTTCAAGTACTTTTAGCGCTTCTATGCCATCGGTTGCCATCACTAAGTTTACCTTTGTAGGCTCTAGCATTTTTGCAATTACTTGGCGGTTAATGGGGTTATCTTCAACCAGTAAAAGTGTTTTATCACTTAAATTAGGCAACGACTTCGGCTGTTTAACTGGCTCTGGTTTGTTGGACTGTGCTTTAGGTGCACTTACGTAAAATTTAAGTACGCTGCCTTTGCCTGGTTCGCTGTTGAGGGTAATTTCACCCTGCATTTTTTTAATTAACCCTTGGCTAATTGCTAAACCTAAGCCTGTGCCACCATACTTACGTGCCACACCTACATCTGCTTGCGTAAACTCACTAAATAACAACGACTGCTGATCTTTTTCAATACCAATGCCGCTATCGGCTACGCTTATTAAAAGTTGCTCGTTTTCGTAATCAAACGATAAACGCACAAAACCACGTTCGGTAAACTTATACGCATTAGAGAGCAAGTTAATAATGACTTGGTTTAAACGTAGGTCGTCTACTTTTACGCAATCTGGCAGCCTGTCGCTTTGACTAACAATAAACTCGACGTGATCAGAACTTACAATGGGAGAAAACAACGACTTTATAT
Source organism: Pseudoalteromonas sp. GABNS16E (assembly GCF_028598715.1). Classification (NCBI taxonomy): domain Bacteria; kingdom Pseudomonadati; phylum Pseudomonadota; class Gammaproteobacteria; order Alteromonadales; family Pseudoalteromonadaceae; genus Pseudoalteromonas; species Pseudoalteromonas sp. GABNS16E. The sequence goes on along the minus strand of NZ_JAQREZ010000006.1, from coordinate 92,386 downwards.
TGGCAATAAACGGCGCAAGGTTAGTCGCCCTAGGGCTAATTTCCATGGCGTTAGCTTCTATTTTAGAAAAATCTAAAATATCGTTTAAAATTTTCAGTAAATTTTGTGCGCTTTTTTGCTGCGTATTTAATAGCTCCCGCTGCTCATCGGTTAATGAATTATCGCGCAATAAAACCTCTCCCATGCCTAAAATACCGTTCATAGGGGTGCGTAGCTCGTGGCTCATATTGGCTAAAAATTGCGACTTAGCAACATTGGCTAAATTAGCCCTATTTACCGCTTTTTTAAGCTCTGTGGTTTGCTCTGCTACTTTGCCCTCTAGCTGCTGATTAAATTCGCTCAGCTGGGTATTTAACCCTTGGTTTCTGATATTAGAGGCTTGTAGGTTTTCTATTGAACGCTGCAGCGCATTAGCTAGTAATTCAAATTGCTGTTGTAGTTGCAATACCTCATGCCAGCTTGAGTCTGTATTAAACTTATGTGTTTTGGTTTTACCAAAGCTTTGCATTAGCGTAGTTAAGCTAGTGATTGGCTGCACTAATAAATTAGCAAGTTGGTGTATAAAAATAACCACCATAAGCATCAATATCGCACTTAACAAAATAGTGGGTAGCCAAGCTTTTGCCACCGACATACTTAAATGCTTACGATTATAAAAGGTAATAACTTGCCAGTGGTTTTGTGGATCAATGTACCTAGAGCTGTGGTACACCTCGTTTTTGGTTGAACGAAATAGGTTTTTATCACCTAAATTACTGGTATTAAAGCCCTCACCGTTAAAATGGCTCAGTATTTTAAATTCATCAAGGGAGCTAAATACCACTTTTTGCTGCGCATCTAGCACCACTAAATCGCCCGTGTACTCAAATAAGTTAGGTATAAAGCGCTCTAAGCGGTCTAACTTTAACGAGCCCTCTACCACACCATAAAACGTATTGTTACGGTATATAGGTGCCGACAGCGCCACTATGGCTTCGTTACCTAGGCCGCGACCTTGAAACACGCCACTGGTATAGCCCAGAGGGAACTGCTGAGCTTGAGTAAAATATGCTCGGTCTTTAACACTACGCTGCGCAAGGCTAAGCCCCTCTATTAAATCGCTGGGCGAGCTAAGCTCTACAAAGCCATCTGGGTTTGCATACAAGCTGGTTGTAAAGCCTGGAAATAACGACATTAATCGTTTGAGCTGCACATCGCTTGCAGTGCCCGCACTTATTGCGTCGCTACTCATAACAATGGCGTTTTTATGAAATGCTAAATAATCATTTAATTGCGTGCTAATAGATTCCGCTTTTTCTTTTAGTTGAGCGTTTACTTCATACTCTAAGCGCGCATGATGATCGTTTACTAAAATTACACTGGTTAGCAATACCACTAAAATAATAATGACACTAACCACATAGCTTAAAATTTTTGCCAGTGGCCTCCCCTGATACGCACGGCTAGCGTAAGGTACAAATACACTAACTAAATCAACCACCGCCAAGCTTATTAGCGCGTTAATTAAGTACTTTGATATCGCTACTATTAGCGTTAACCAGGCCAAGCCAATAACAAATTGGCCTATAACCCATACAAAGGGTAAACCAATACATAGCCAAAATACGCTACCCAGAGGAAGAATAGGTTTAGAGCGGCGTAAGCAAAAAGCATAAAGCCAACAAAGCTCGAGTAAATACACAATACTCGGCCAACAATGGCCCCACCTATAAAGTAAAAAACCAGAAACAATGGCAAGGCTTAGGCACGCGTAACGCAGCCCAGTAAATACTAAGCTGCATAAAACAAACAATTGCCCAAACAAAAATTCGGAGCTGTCGAAAAAATACAATGGCGAGAGATTTACTAACCCGCCTAATAACCCTAATAAAACAGCGAGTGTCCACTTACTTCTTTGCGGCATTAATCAACCTTGGGGCACTTTGTTAACATTTTACATGTCAAAATTAATGTAATTTTTACATTATTACGTACAAGGCAAGGGTTGTCTAGCAGCAATAAAACAGGAACAGATAAACATTACCCCCTGTCAAAAAGCGTGTTATGTGTTTTTACACTTACTCTTTTTATGACTGCCACTTAAATTTAACTTAATATCCTTAAGCATAGGCTTAGCATTTGCGATTGCTAAATAGGCATTAGCTAACGCTTCTGGAGCTGCGCAATAATCTACAATAAGTATTACTGTTGAAACATTGAGTGACTGCAATTTATTGCCAAGCTCAGTAGATGTGAGTTTTGCTTTAGCGTTGCTAATTAAGTAATTTGATTTTTTTACATAAATAGTGAATGTTTCATCTGCTAGTGCAGTAAACGGCAATAATAAAAACAGTGTGAATGTAAAAATGAGGTAGAGCGGTAATAGTGTAAAATCGACACTCGAAATATTAAATATTTTACGGTATTACTAAGGAATAATTTAAAAAGGAATGTATTTTCACCCAAATGAGGAATTTGGGTGGCAGTCTTACCAGCCACATCTCGGCACACACGTCACAAACTGTGGCTGCTCCCTTCCGGGCCTGACCAGGTTCGCCTGCTAGTGTTGCGAGAGGACCAATAAGACTACCATTGAGGGCCTTGGTTGGCGCGGGAAGGATTATCTCTACTTTTGGTGTGTTATTCAAGGGAAAATCAAAAAAGAAAGTGCGATTGCATACTTCATATACAATCGCGGTTAAAAACAGCCTTTAATGCCTATTAATTACGCTCTAACTCGGCTTTAACTTTACGCAGTGCTGCTTTTACTTTTTTCATGTTTTCTGGGCCCATACGTAACAGCTGTTTTTGTGCAGCTGGTAATTGCTCCCATTCAGAAAACGCATACTGATAAGTAACCGAGTCACGCAGTAGCGGTAACTCGCCTTCTGGCTCCGGTGTATCAAGTAATAACTCAATAGCATCTTCTAGCGTTTGATTAAATTCATCATCGCCGTAACCAATTTCACTGTACGCGTTGTTGATTAATGGCTTGTACTGCTCGTACATACGCACAGCTTGGGCGGCGCTCAAGCTCGTAAATACTTTTACATACGGTGTATAGCGCTCGTAGCTGTTAGGGTCAATTGTTAAAATGTCTCCTTCGTTTACGCTAAATTCTTCTTCAGGTTTAACCACTGGCGTATGCTTTTTAGCAATTTTGCCTTTGGCTATATTGTCTATAAATACGACGCCACGGCGAATTACATCGTCGGTTACCATTAGGCTCATTACCGAGTCGCTTAGGTATTCATCCATTTTGGCAACCACTACGGTGTCGCTTTCATCAAGCGTTGGTAATGGCTCTACAACCGGCTCTGGCTCAGCTGGGCGCTGAGCAGGCACGCTTAGCTCAGCTGGCTTTTCAGGCTTAACTGATGGCGCATCTACCACAGGGTCGTTTTCTGGCTTTAACTCCATCACTGGCTGTTCTTTTGGTGTTTGCTCTACCTCTGTGCGAGTTTCTGGCTCGTCAATGGGCGATAGCAGGACGAACGCAGCGGCACACACTAAAATAATTAAAATAATAACGGCGAATAAAAAATTGTTTTTAGGCGGACGTTTTTGAACATCTGACGCTTCTGGTTTATCTGACATACAAACTCCATAAATTTAAATGCATATTACTCAGAGTACGCTGAGTGGAAAAAATTCACTATCGGTAATCACTATTACTTTAAATATAGGCTTTACAACATAAACCTACACTTACTAATTAGAACAACGAGCCATAGTAACTCAGTTATTCTTTGATTCTTCTAGCTTAAAGACTTAAAGTTGATAAATAAAGAAAAGACGTTAAGCAGTTCAAAAACCACTATGAAAATCCAGCAAGTTGACCCACATAAACCTAAAATAGCCCTATTACTTACAGGTGGTGGCGCTCGCGCTGCTTATCAAGTGGGCGTGCTTAAAGCGCTTGCTCATAGTATGCCCCGCACCGCGCCTTTGCCATTTAGAATTATTAACGGCACTTCTGCAGGCGCGATTAATTCTGCAGCTTTGGCCTGTTATGCCTCGTGTGCACATTTGGCCGTGCGTAAACTTGAGTCTGTTTGGAAAAACTTTTCAACATCTATGGTTTACAAAAGCGACTTTTTAAGTGTGTTTGGCCATATTGCGCGTAATATTTTAACCAGTTTTCAGTCTGAACACATAAACCACCCACCAGGCAGTTTGCTAAATAACCGCCCTTTGCGCGGTTTATTAAACGAAATTTTAGACCTGCACCGCATTGAGCGTAATTTACACCGTAATTATTTAGAAGCGATTTCAATTACCGCTTCAAGCTATACAACCGGTGACTCTGTTGCTTTTTTTCAGTCAAACACACAAACACCTTGGCAACGCGCCAAACGCGAAGGCCGCCCTATGCGCATTAACGTTGAGCATTTAATGGCATCAAGCGCCATTCCTATGGTGTTTCCAAGTGTTAATGTATTTAACCACTATTTTGGCGATGGCTCCATTCACCAGCTTTCACCGCTTAGCCCGTCTATTCATTTAGGCGCCGAAAAAATATTTATTATAGGGGTAGACCAACCAAAAGAGTCGCATCCGGCGGGTTACTCGCCCCACTACCCTGGGCTTTCTGCGGTTGCTGGGCATTTACTCGATAGTGTATTTAGCGACACCATGCAAGCCGACCTTGAGCGCCTTGAGCGTGTAAATCGCACTTTAGGGCTGCTTCCGGCGCGCGACAAACATCAAGAGCTGAAACAAATAGAGACGTGTATTATTAATCCATCAAAAAACTTTAACGATATTGCCGCTCAATACTACAGCGATATGCCGTGGGCAATTAAGTTGCTGCTGCGCACAATTGGGGTAAAAAAACATTCGCAATCGAGTTTAACCAGCTATTTATTGTTTGAAAAACGCTACACTCAGCACCTAATTCAAATTGGCTATGAAGATGGCATGAAAAAACTACCCGAAATACGCCAATTTTTAGAGCTCGATTAACTAATGTTGGCCTTTGCTAATTAAAACTTGTTCTATGGGCTATTTAATCGCAGAGCAAGCTTTAAAACCAACTGAGCTGGACAACTACCTGTGTTATTTTAATAACTTGCATCTATGTCAGTAAAAAAATGCTTTTTATTCAAGCCCATCGAGTAGGTAATGCTCTACTCGCTCTACCCGCCTAGGCTTACCTTGCAATACCAATACATCGTTTGCGCACAATGTGGTGCTGGTTGATGGGTCGTCTATTTCTTGCCCCTCTCGGCGCAAAGCTTTTACAGTCACGCGGCGTTTAGATAAGTTAAGCTCGTCTATTGTTTTATCCACCGCATAGGCTTGATCTGGCAACGCGACTACGTGTAGATATTCTAAGCGCTCAGAGGAGGTTTCTTCGTTATCTTTAAAGTAACCGGCGTAAAAACTTTGCATAAGCGGGTAGCGATTACGGCGCTCTTTACTAACACGGCGCACAATACGTGTCATCGGTACACCCGACATCGACAACACATGCGAAACCAACATTAAGCTTGCCTCTAACGACTCAGGCACCACCTCAGTAACCCCCAACTCTTTTAAGTTGTTTAATTGGCTGTCGTCGCGGGTTCTTATTAGTATTTTAACGTTGGGTGCAAGCTGCTTTATGGCGTCTATTACCACGTGGGCATGCTCAAGCTCTGTAAAGGTAATAATCACTAGGCGTGCTCGCTCTACCCCTGCGCACTTTAAAATATCTTTTTGTTTTACATAGCCAAATATTACTGGCTCACCTGCGGCTTTGCCCTCTTGTACTAAAATAGGGTTACTTTCTATGGCAACGTAATCTATGGCTTCGGGTTTTAAAAATCGCGCTATAGTTTGTCCTACGCGTGAAAAGCCACAAATAACCACGTGATCGTTATATAAGGTGCTACTTTTAGGCTCGCTCTCCCTCGCCATACTGGGGTGATCTAAAATACCTAATTGCTTTAAAATTAGTGGGGTTTTATCAATTAAAAACGGGGTTAGCGCCATCGAAAGCACCCCTAAGGCAATTAAAAACGAGGCTTGCTCTGAATTGAGCAACGCATGCTGACTTGCCAAAGCAATAAGCACAAACCCAAATTCTCCCATTTGCCACAGCATAACGCCGCAGGCTAGCGAGTCTTGATTGCGCTCATGCATTAATCTGGCACTTAATGCCAGCACGGTAATTTTTAATATTAACAAGCCAAATAAAGCACCAATAATCACAAAACCATGCGAAAGCACAAATAAAATATCGAGCTGCATCCCCACAGTTACAAAAAACAGCCCCATTAAAATATCGCGAAATGGCCTAATATCAGCCTCTAGTTGATGGCGGTAATGGCTCTCTCCTAGCATCATGCCGGCTAAAAATGCCCCAAGGGCCATTGATAAACCAAACATGTAAGTTAAAAAGCCGGCAAATAACGCCACCAAAATTGTGGTAAGCACAAACAGCTCATCGGTTCGTACCTGCGCTATTTCTTTAAATACCTTAGGCAGCACCCATTTACCAATCGCCCACAGTAATAAGCACACAAACGCGCCTTTTGTAAGCGCAAATGCCAGCGCCCAACTAATACTTTGCGAATCGCTTGAGGCAAACAATGGCAAAATAATAAGTAGGGGCACAACGGCAATATCTTGAAACAGTAATACGCCCACCGCCAGCTGCCCACGGCGCTGGTTTAGTTCGCCAGTTTCTTTTAATAGCTTAACCACTACCGCGGTTGAAGAAAGCGCCATAATTGTGCCAATGGTAAAACTAGTGAGTAAGCTAAAATTTAAGCAATATAAAATAATAATGAAGAGCAAGCTGGTAACACCAACTTGTAACGAGCCCAGTCCAAACACAATATTGCGCATGGCCATTAGCCGCGATATAGAAAACTCGAGCCCTAAACTAAACAGTAAAAATACGATGCCCAGCTCAGCAATAAACTCTATTTCGTGAGATTGCGCAAGCCAACCAATGCCATGGCTGCCCGCTAAAACGCCTGTTGCTAAATACGCCAAAATAGGCGGCAAGCCAATGCGCTTAAAAAACTATACAAAAAGCACCGCCGCCACTAACAAGCCAAAAATTTGAGCGTTTATACTTTGCAAATTCGGCCTCCAGCGTCAATTAAACTACGGAATGAACTTTAAATATAGCAACCATATGTTTATCAAGCAATTTTAAAATATGGCATAAAAATAGCTTAGTTATTGCAAAGTAACACCCTGGGGGAAGATTTTAATGGAAAATGTCCATATTTTGACACAACGCGTGTCTGGGCGCGGCGATTTTTTGCCGTTTTCGGCAGAGCAAACACACACAAACGAAACAGCGGCAACGCACGATTTAGTTACCGAGCTACAAACAAGCCTAGTAATAGAAGATGTGTTGGCTATTTATGCAAAATTTGCCAAACAGCTACTTAACTTTTCAGGGCTGCAGTTTCAATCAACGCTCGGCACTGCACAAACCTCAGATAGCAACACAAGCACTAGCCCGTATTCTTACGATTTAGCTATTGGTCGCGAGCACTTAGGACAGCTAATTTACTTTAGCCAATACCCTATTAGTAAAGCGATTGAAAACAAATTACGTGCCCTACACAGCGCCCTTGTGTACCCACTGCGTAACGCAATGATGTACAGCCGAGTGTTAAAACTTGCCACAAAAGATGCGCTCACTGGGTTAAATAATCGTAGCCAATTTAATGACATGTTATCGCAAAAGCTCGAAAACTGCCGCCGTTACCAGCGCCCTTTTAGTTTAATGCTGCTTGATTTAGATAACTTTAAGCAAGTAAACGACAACTATGGTCATAAAGTAGGTGACGATGTTTTAAAAGAGTTTTCGCAGGTACTTTGCAGCAGTATACGCGGCACCGACTCCGTGTTTAGATTTGGTGGCGATGAGTTTTCGCTGATTATTGAAGACCCGGAGTTTACAACAAACAAAGTGGTTGCTGAGCGCATTATGCACTTAGTCAGAAGCTCAAGTTTAATGTCTAAATACAAAGTAACCACCAGCATTGGCTTTACCCTAGCCAATAGCCAAGATTGCGAAACAGCAATATTTGCTAGAGCCGATAAAGGCTTATATAAGGCAAAAGCCTCTGGGCGCAACTGCGCAAAAGCATATTAGTATTTATATAACTGTATTATTTATAAAAGCTTAGCTTCCCCCGCTAAGCTTTTTTATTACAAATTAATTATTTATTAGCCAGTAATTTATAAACAAACAAGGCTGCACAAAAGCCAAAAAAGAAGCCGCTCACTAAATTAAGCAATGCTGTTATGCTTGCAAGCGGGGTAAATAACACTAAAACCAATGGTAAACTTACACCTAAAATAAAAAATAACCCGCCTTTACCTAACCAGTAGGCAAGCAGTAATACCGCCGATATCACCCCGCCCACAACGGCATAACCTAACGTAATAATATTAAGCTCTAGTAATACATTGGCTATAACAGCTACTAACGCTGTTATTAACATACCCATTGGCGCTTTGCTAACTAGCGATAAGCCTACATGTGGCTGATCTTTCATTTATTTACACTCCCAAAAAATGCCGTTTTCGTCTTGGTGTTTTTCACTTACAAAATAACCAACAACTTGCACAAGCTCGTCGTTATAAAATATTAAAGGCACGCGCTCCCTTAACCACGGGGCTACTTTTGCATCTTTAAACCAGTGTTTAAGCGTATTGCTGCCTGGCTTTTTTAACGGCTTTATACGCGCACTATTACAATTAAAGCGCACGGTGACTTGCTCGTTTGGCAGTGGGGCACGTAGGCCTTTACCTTGTTGCTTTATTAATACACGCCCATCATTAAGCGCAAGCTCATTGCTCGTTAGCGCTTCATCGGTTAACAGCGTGTGTGGTGTAACAAAATACAAACGCCCTTGATGGCGTCGTATTTGCCCCTCGCTTAAATCAACCTGCATTTGCGCATCAGCCTGCGCATTTATGGCTTGGTTAATTATTTGCAAAAGCTGCTTTTGAGAGGGCATTACTTGGGTAAATAAGCTAAGCCATGCACGAACCACATTGGTTATGCGCACGTCGCTGTAGGTGGTTAGTTGGCTAACGCTCAGTGCTTGATGGGCATTTATGCTTTGTTTTAAATCAAGTTCAGTGTACTCATCAAGTAGCGCTTGTTGTTGCTGTAGTAACTCAATGCTGCGCCCAGCACAGTGTTCAAAACCTTTAAAACGCTTTGCAAGTAAAGGCACTACACGCGCACGTAAAAAGTTACGATCAAAACGCTCATCGGTATTTGAGTCATCAGTTATGTGCGTAATATTAAACTCTGTGGCAAAGTGCTCTATATCACTGCGCGTTATGTTTAAAAGCGGTCTGTAGCATATTCGCCCGCTTTGTAGTTCACGCATTTTTTGCATTGCGCCTAACCCTTTTAAGCCAGATCCGCGCTTTAACCGCAGTAAAAACGTTTCTATTTGATCGTTTAAATGCTGACCCAGCAAAATAACACTGCCCGCGGGGCTTAGTTCATCAAGTGCTTTGTAACGCGCCTCACGTGCCTGCGCTTCAAGGCTTGTTCGTGTTTGCGGGTTTATTGTTACCTGCGCGGCATTAAACGGTACATTTAGCTCAGCGCACAAGTTTTGGCAAAAGCGCTGCCAGTCATTCGCGTATTGGCTTAAACCATGATTAACATAAATCGCGTTTACGTTTAGCTTTGGTTGCGCTTGTTTTAATAAGTGCATTACATGAAGCAATACCACCGAATCCACGCCACCCGAAAGCGCCACCGTAAAGTTATACTGCTGGTGCTTAAAAAAGTGCTCAAGGGCGTGTTTAACGTGCTGATAAATAGGTGATGCTTGCATGGATACGCTATAAATTTAATGTTTGCAGTATTTTAAAACAAAAAAGCCGCATAAGCGGCCTTTTTTAACAATAAATGTGTTGGTTAGCTAATTAGCAGTAACCAAACGACATTAAACGTTTGTAGCGTTGATCTAGCATGTCTTCAATCGATAGCGCTTGTAAGTCAGCAAGGTCACGTTTTAAACGTGTTTTTAAGTTACGTGCCATTGCATCGTAATTGCGGTGTGCGCCGCCTAAAGGCTCTTCAACTAAGTTATTAATTAAATCGAGCTCTTTAACACGCTCTGCAGTTACACCCATTGCCTCTGCGGCAAGTGGTGCTTTATCGGCGCTTTTCCATAAAATTGAAGCACAGCCTTCTGGCGAAATTACTGAGTACGTGCTGTATTGCAACATGTTAACTCTGTCGCCAACACCAATAGCTAATGCACCACCAGAGCCGCCTTCGCCAATAACCGTACAAATTGTGGGTACTTTAAGTGCCGCCATTACTTTTAGGTTACGTGCAATTGCCTCAGACTGACCGCGCTCTTCAGCGCCCACACCTGGGTATGCCCCTGGGGTGTCGATAAAGGTCATAATTGGCATTTTAAAACGCTCGGCCATTTCCATTAAACGTAGCGCTTTGCGGTAGCCTTCTGGTTTTGGCATACCAAAGTTACGTTTAATTTTTTCAGCTGTATCGCGCCCTTTTTGCTGACCAATCACCATTACTGGTTCGCCATCTAAACGTGCAACACCGCCTAAAATAGCCGGATCGTTAGCAAAAGTACGATCGCCTGCAAACTCGTCAAATTCCGTGAAAATGCGCTCGATATAATCTCGAGTGTAAGGACGCAACGGATGACGCGCTAACTGCGATACTTGCCAAGCGCCTAAATTTGAGAATATTTCCTCTTTTTGCTTAGCGCTTTTTTCTTTTAATTTGCTGACTTCCTCTTCTAACTCAAGGTCTAATTCGCCAGCGCGGCTTATGCTTTGTAATTCTTCAATTTTTGCTTCTAATTCTGCAATCGGAAGCTCAAAATCAAGATAATTGAGGCTCATGCTCTAAACTACCTAATCAGTTAAATTCTAGTTCTACATCTTGTGCCGCCATGAGTGATAACTTATGAATTAAGTCGTCGCTCGGCGTAACACACCATTCGATCCCTAGGGTTAATTGAGCCAACGCATCGGGGCGCTGGTAATAAACCTTGATCGGACACGTTCCCATTTTATAAGGTTCGAGTACTTTTTGTAATTTATCGAAGAAACCTGCCTCGATTTGCACCATGTTCAGCGTCATTTTAATCGCTTTAATGCGTTTTTCACGCGCTTGAGCAATGGTGTTTATTTCTCTGGCGGTCATTGTAATGCCACCGGAGAAGTTATCAAAGCTGACCTGTCCAGATATTACCAAGATATTGTTTACTTGAAGCATTTCTTGGTACATTTCGAACTGTTCAGGAAACAAGCGTACATCAATACGGGCGCTCTTGTCATCTAAAGTTATTAAGCCCCAACGATTTCCTTTTTTATTAATTAAGGTCCGCGCTGAAATAACTAAACCCGCCGCCGTAGAGAGTACATCACGATTTGTTGGCTGTAAATCCACCAGCTTGCCGCTGGTGTAATGTCTAAGTTCACGGCGATACTGATTTATCGGATGCCCTGTTAAATAAAGGCCTAGCGTGTCTTTTTCGCCATCAAGCCATTGGTTATCAGTAAGCGGTGTGGCTTTAATAAAGGCTTGCTCAACTTCATCAGGCTCGATGGCCAGTAAGCCAAATAAATCGCTTTGCCCAAGTTGCTCAGCTTTGTTGTGCTGATCGGCAGCGCGCATGGCATCTTTTAAACTTGCCAGTAATGTTGCACGCCCTGCTTGGGTTTTCTCTGGCCCGAGTTGATCAAGTGCACCGGCGTAAATTAATTTTTCGGTCACACGTTTATTTAAGCGTTTTAAATCTACACGGGCACAAAAATCAAATAAATCTTTAAATGGGCCGCCTTTTGCGCGCGCTTCTAAAATGGCCTCTACCGGCGCTTCACCTACGCCTTTAATAGCACCAATACCGTAAACAATTTCACCTTGCAGGTTTACCGTAAACTTAAATTCTCCGGCGTTTACATCAGGCGGTAATAAGGTGAGCTTCATGTTTTCACATTCATCCACCAAGATAACTATTTTGTCGGTGTTATCCATATCGGCCGACATTACCGCAGCCATAAACTCTGCCGGATGGTGCGTTTTCATCCACAGCGTTTGGTACGAAACCAGTGCATACGCTGCCGAGTGAGATTTATTAAAACCATAACCTGCGAATTTTTCTACCAGGTCGAAAATTTTAATCGCCAGTTCGCCGTCTATACCATTATTGCGTGCACCTTCTTCAAAGGTTGAACGCTGCTTGGCCATTTCTTCGGGTTTTTTCTTACCCATTGCACGACGTAGCATGTCGGCGCCACCAAGCGTATAGCCTGCTAGTACTTGGGCAATTTGCATTACTTGTTCTTGATACAAAATAATGCCGTAAGTAGGCTCAAGTATGGGCTTTAAGCTTTCGTGTTGGTATTGAGCATCTGGGTATGAAATTTCTTCTCGGCCAAGCTTACGGTCGATGAAGTTATCTACCATGCCTGATTGCAGTGGGCCTGGGCGGAACAAGGCTACCAATGCAATCATATCTTCAAAGCAATCGGGCTTTAATCGGCGTACTAGGTCTTTCATGCCGCGCGATTCTAGCTGGAATACCGCGGTTGTTTCGGCGCGAAGTAATAGCTCTATACTTTTTTTATCATCCAGTGGAATGGTATTTATATCAACGGGCGCTTTGCCTTCGCGCTTCATGCGCTCGTTGGTCATATCCACAGCCCATTGCAAAATGGTCAAGGTACGTAAGCCCAAGAAATCGAACTTAACAAGGCCTGCGGTTTCTACGTCGTTTTTATCAAACTGTGTTACCGGAAACTTACCTTCGTCATCGCAATAAAGTGCAGCAAAGTCGGTAATGGTCGTCGGCGATATTACAACACCACCGGCGTGTTTACCGGCATTACGTGTACACCCTTCTAGGATGCGACACATATCGATTAAATCTTTTACCTCTGAGTCGCCATCGTAGGCTTCTTGTAAACGCGGCTCTACCTCAAACGCTTTGGCAAGCGTCATGCCGGGATCCCCTGGGATCAGCTTAGAAATTCGCTCAACAAAACCATAAGGGTGGCCAAGTACACGCCCTACATCGCGTATTACCGCTTTTGCAGCCATGGTACCAAAGGTAATAATTTGTGATACCGCGTCCCGCCCATACAATGCCGATACATGGTCAATTACCTCATCACGCCTGTCCATACAAAAATCGACATCGAAATCGGGCATTGATACACGTTCAGGGTTTAGAAATCGCTCAAAAAGTAGGTCAAATTCAAGCGGATCAAGGTCGGTAATTTTTAGGGCATACGCCACTAATGAACCCGCACCCGAACCACGCCCTGGCCCCACTGGAATATTGTTATCTTTACTCCACTGAATAAACTCCATTACGATTAAGAAGTAGCCTGGAAAACCCATTTGGTTAATTACACCAAGCTCTACTTTTAAGCGCTCGTCGTATTCGCCTCGTTTTTCTTGTCGCTCTTGTTCATCGGGGAATAAAAACTGCAGGCGCTCTTCAAGGCCATCTTCTGAAACCTTAACTAAAAAGTCTTCAATTTTTAACGAGCCTGTTGGGTAATCAGGCAAAAAGTAAGTGCCTAGTTGCACCGTTACGTTACAGCGTTTGGCTATTTCTACCGTATTTTGCAGCGCTTCAGGAATATCGCTAAATAGCTCTGCCATTTGCTCAGGCGTTTTTAGGTATTGCTCTTGTGAGAATCGTTTAGGGCGGCGTTTATCATCAAGGGTATAACCGTCAAAAATAGCCACACGAATTTCGTGCGCTTCAAAATTTTCGGGCTTTAAAAAAACCACTTCGTTTGTGGCAACAACGGGCAGTTGCTCTTTAGCTGCAAGCTCTACCGCCATATGCAGGTAGTCTTCTTCAAGCGGGCGGTCGGTGCGAATAAGCTCTAAATAGTAATGATCGCTAAAATGCTGCTTATAAAAGCTCACTACAGATTCAATAACGCCTGGGTTATTTTTTAATAACGCTTTACCTAAATCACCATCTTTTGCGCCTGAGAGAATAATAAGCCCTTCTTTGTGCTTAACTAGCCATTCTCGGTCAATCACCGGGCGATGAAATATATGCCCGCGTTGGTAAGCTTCGGATATTAATAAGGTAATATTTTTATAACCGTCGTTGTTTTTAGCTAGCAACGTAATACGGCTTGGCTCATCTGGAAACTCTGGGCTGCGCAACCAAAAATCGGCTCCCACTATGGGTTTAATACCGGCACTGTGGGTTGCGCCATAAAAACGCACTAAACCACAAAAGTTCATTTGATCGGTAATTGCCAGCGCGGGCATTCCAAGCTCTTGCGCTTTAGCAACAATAGGCTTGGTTTTAGCTAAGCCATCGACCATCGAAAAGTCTGAGTGAACCCGTAAATGTACAAAATCTGGAGCGGCCATTATTTATGCCTCGCCCTTTGCTTGCATTAGCACACGTTGTACCGGCTTAAAGCTTTTACGGTGCTCATCAATAGCGCCGTATTGCTCAAGCGCTGCAAAATGTGCTTTAGTTGGGTATCCTTTGTGTCCTGCAAACCCGTATTGCGGGTAGCGTGTATCAAGCTCAAGCATTTCATCATCACGCGCTACTTTGGCTAAAATAGAGGCTGCTGAAATTTCAGCCACTAAACTGTCGCCTTTAACAACCGCTTGAGCCGGCATAGCTAATTTAGGTAAGCGGTTACCATCTACAAATACAAAATCTGGTTGCGTACTTAACCCCTCAACTGCACGCGTCATTGCAAGCATAGTTGCATGCAAAATGTTTAATTCGTCAATTTCTGTTGGGCTACAACGACCAATGGCATAACACAGCGCTTTTTGTTTTATTTCTATAGCCAGTGCTTGGCGCTTTTTGTCGGTTAGCTTTTTAGAGTCAGCTAAACCTGCAATAGGATTCGCTGGGTCAAGTATTACCGCAGCGGTAACAACATCGCCGACAAGCGGGCCACGCCCTACTTCATCTACACCGGCAATTAAGGTTACGTTGGGTCGTTCAATTTGCATTTATTAACTCCGCCACAGCCTTGGCTGCTTGTTTGCTGGCATTTAATCTAATTTTTTCGTGGATGGCTAAAAAGCGTGCTTTTAGTTCTTTATTATCGGTATTTAGCATAGGCGTAAGTGCGCCCGTTAAATTAGCCACGTTACATTCACTTTGTAAAAACTCCGGCACTAGCTCTTCATCGGCTAATAAGTTTGGCAGTGAAAAATATTTAATGTTAAAGGTAAACAAGGTTTTAAAAATCCAATAACTCATTGGCTTAATTTTATAACCCACCACCATAGGCTTTTTATACAGCATGCCTTCGAGCGTTGCTGTGCCTGATGCAAGTAAAATGGCATCGGCTGCTTGCATGGCTAGTTTTGACTGACCATCGAGTAGGTTTACATTTAAATTTGGCGCAGTGGCATTTAAAATTTCACTAAATTGCGCTTTGCGTTTTTCGTTAACCAGCGGCACCACTATTTTAAGATCTGGGTTTTGCGCTTGTAACTGCGCAGCTGTATTTATATAGGTTTCGCTGAGCAAGCCTACTTCTGAGCCACGGCTACCTGGCAGTAAAGCCAGTACTTTGTCGTCGGTATTTAGGCCAAGTTCTTGGCGAGCTTGGCTATCGTCGTGCTCAAGCGCTATATCGTCAGCTAAGGTGTGCCCTACAAATGTGCACGGTACTTGGTGCTTATCGTAAAATTCTTTTTCAAACGGCAGCAAAGCAAGCACTAAATTTGTGGCAGCACTAATGGTATGAATGCGTTTTTCACGCCATGCCCAAACCGACGGGCTTACGTATTGAATGGTTTTAATACCGGCATCTTTTAAAGGCTTTTCTACGCGTAGGTTAAAATCGGGCGCATCAATACCTATAAATACATCGGGTGGGTTATCTTTAAAGTGCTGCACCAGCTGCTTACGTATTTTAAGTAAACGCGGTAAACGCCCTAATACTTCAACCAGCCCCATTACCGAGAGCTCGTCCATGTCGTAAAGCGTTTTACAGCCTTGCGCCTGCATTTTTGGCCCTGCAATGCCTTCAAATATGGCATCTGGAAAGTGCGTTTTAAGTGCTTTAATTAAGCCTTCGCCTAAAATATCGCCCGACAGCTCACCTGCCACAATACCAATACGTAGTTGTTTTTTCTCTTTATTCATTCGACTTTATTTATCAGGCGTTCATAGCGGTTAGTTTACCGTGTTTTAATGTTTGGTTAAACGCTTTAAATTAACGATTATTTGTAACTAATTTAGTACCAAACGATTGTTTGTATTTCATACTGATGTAGCATGGTGAATATATATTAACTTTTTCTAATATGTTTATTGACAAAAATTGTGCAAACGTAAATAATATTCCAAACTTTCAGTAATTACTGAAAGTTCATTAATTTTAACTTTGCCAATTATTAATTGCCTTGTTAACCCGTCACCCTCAAGGAGCCAAAAATGATAGATGAAACCTTTGTGGATCTATCGCGATTGCAGTTTGCTGTTACCGCACTCTTCCATTTCTTATTCGTACCTTTAACCATAGGTATGACCTGGATTTTAGTTATTATGGAATCGGTTTATGTTATGACCGGTCGCGAAATTTATCGTGATATGACTAAGTTTTGGGGAAAATTGTTTGGTATTAACTTTGCTATTGGGGTGGCAACGGGCCTGACCATGGAGTTTGAGTTTGGTACTAACTGGTCTTATTACTCGCATTACGTAGGCGATGTATTTGGCGCCCCGCTCGCTATTGAAGGCTTAATGGCGTTCTTTTTAGAGTCGACCTTTGTGGGTATGTTCTTTTTAGGCTGGGATAGGTTAACTAAACGCCAACATTTGGGCGCTACATTTTTAATGGCGCTAGGTACTAATATGTCGGCGCTGTGGATATTAATAGCTAACGGGTGGATGCAAAACCCAGTAGGGGCAGAGTTTAATTATCAAACCATGCGCATGGAAATGACCAGCTTTGCAGAGCTTGTATTTAACCCTGTGGCGCAGGTTAAGTTTATTCATACGGTATCGGCAGGTTACGTAGCCGCTTCTATGTTTGTACTGGGCATTAGTAGTTGGTACATATTAAAAGGTCGCGATTTAGCCTTTGCTAAGCGCTCGTTCTCGGTGGCATCGGGCTTTGGTTTAGCATCCATATTGTGTGTCATTTTATTAGGTGACGAATCAGGCTACGAAGTAGGCGAAGTTCAAAAAGTAAAACTTGCCACTATAGAAGCTGAATGGCATACCGAAGAAGCACCCGCTGCGTTTACCGCGCTTGGTTTTCCTGACTCAGATGAGCAGGTAACTCATGCAGCAGTAAAAATACCTTACGCACTGGGTATTATTGCTACCCGCTCTTTAGATGAGCAAGTTATTGGTATTTCTGATTTAGAGAAAAAACACGAGGTACGCATTCGTAACGGCATGATAGCGTACGAATACCTCCAAAAGCTAAGAAATGGCGATGACAGCGAAGAAAACATAGCTAAATTTGATTCTCTTAAAGCCGATTTAGGTTATGGCTTGCTGCTTAAGCGCTATACCCCCAATGTGGTAGATGCCACAGAAGAGCACATTCAAATGGCAGTTAAAGACTCGTTCCCTAAAGTGGGGCCTATGTTTTGGTCGTTTAGGATTATGGTGGCCTG
This sequence comes from Pseudoalteromonas sp. GABNS16E, assembly GCF_028598715.1. NCBI lineage: Bacteria > Pseudomonadati > Pseudomonadota > Gammaproteobacteria > Alteromonadales > Pseudoalteromonadaceae > Pseudoalteromonas > Pseudoalteromonas sp. GABNS16E. The sequence continues at coordinate 74,799 of NZ_JAQREZ010000006.1, read as the reverse complement.
TGGTGTAGCTATGCTGGCCGTGTTTGTATTGGCATTTTATTACAACGCACACCGTATTATTGAGCAAAAACGTTGGCTACTGTGGGCTGCAGTATTAAGTATTCCACTTCCATGGATTGCAATAGAATTTGGTTGGATCGTTGCCGAATATGGTCGCCAGCCTTGGGCTATATCAGAAATATTACCGACCTTTTTAGCGACCTCGTCACTGACGGTAAACGATATTTTAATTAGCTTAACTGGGTTTATTATTTTTTACACTGGCCTTGCTATTGTAGAAGGTTGGTTAATGGTGCGCTTTATTAAACAAGGCCCAAGCTCGTTACATACAGGTAAGTATCACTTTGAGTTACCAAACAAAGCAGATAAAGACGCAGGAGAGCAATTATGATTTTTGATTATGAAACATTAAAAATGCTGTGGTGGTTGCTCATTGGCGTACTACTAATAGGCTTTGCAATTACCGATGGCATGGATATGGGCGTAGCGATGCTGCTTCGCCTAGTTGGTAAAACAGACTCAGAGCGCCGCACGGTAATAAACACCATTGGCGCCCACTGGGACGGTAACCAAGTATGGTTTATTACCGCAGGCGGCGCTTTATTTGCAGCGTGGCCTATGGTGTATGCCGCTGCATTTTCGGGCTTTTACTTTGCCATGATGCTGGTATTGTTTGCGTTATTTTTTAGACCTTTAGGTTTTGATTACCGCTCAAAAATAGACTCTAAACGCTGGCGTAATAACTGGGATTGGGGCCTATTTGCAGGCAGCGCCATTCCGGCTTTAGTATTTGGTGTGGCATTTGGTAACTTATTTTTAGGTGTACCGTTTAATATTGATAACTTACTGCGTGTAAGTTACCAAGGCTCGTTTTTTGGCTTACTCAACCCATTTGGCCTACTGGCAGGTTTAATTAGTATCACCATGTTAATTGCCCATGCAGGCATGTGGCTACAACTGCGCACAGCAGATGCCGTTGCAGAGCGCTCAGCGCAATATGGCCGCTACGCATTAGTGGTATTTATTGTACTGTTTGCGGCTGCTGGTTTTTGGGTAGCAAACATAAATGGCTACCAAATTGTTTCTATGCCTGATACACAAAGCCATGCAGATCCGTTGGCAAAAGTTGTAAGCACAGCGCAAGGTGCGTGGCTTAATAATTACAGCGAGCGCCCATGGACAATGACCTTCCCTATTTTAGGCTTTGTTATGGCACTCAGTGCTTTACTGTTCTCTAAACTAAACAAGCCGGCGCTAGGGCTTATTTCAACCAGCATTATGTTAATTGGCGTTATTATGACGGCGGGTGTGTCGCTGTTCCCATTTATTATGCCATCTGTTAATAACCCAGATATTAGCTTAACTATTTGGGATGCGGTGTCGAGCCACAGAACGCTTAATATTATGTTTGTTGCTGTTGTTATATTTATTCCGTTAATTTTGGCCTACACCACCTGGTGTTACGTAAAAATGTGGCGCAGAGTAACGGTAGACGAAATTGAAAACAACACGCACGGTAGCTACTAAGGAGACTAAATTATGTGGTATTTCGCTTGGATTTTAGGTGTACTTTTAGCCTGTACCTTAGGTGTTATAAATGTAATGTGGTACGAGTTTCATCAAAATAAAAACAGCATAGCTGATGATGAACAACCGATGCACGATTTACTAAACGAAGCTAACAACACAAAAGATGACGACTAATCCCCGACCAAATCGCGCGCAGCAGCAATCTCTGCGCGCTTTTTTAAAACGGCAAAGTAAGCCTGCGGGTGCATGGCTAAAGTTAAGTATTGCACTGGGCACATTTAACGCTATTTTAATGATTGCAGGTGCCTATTTACTGGCACAAACTATTCATAACGTTATGTTTGAAGGTGCAAGCCTTAACCAAGTAACCCATTTACTTTGGCCACTTGCGGGTATTATTTTACTCAGAGCCCTGTTTTTAGCTATCAGTGAAAGGCTCAGTGCTTATGCGGCACTTAAAATAAAGTCGGCTATGCGCCAAACCTTATTAACCAAATTAACGCAACTTGGCCCAAGTTATATTGAACAACACGGCCAAGGAGCCACGCTCAACACCGTGCACGATGGCGTTGAAGCACTACACGACTACTTCGCTAAATACTTGCCTGGCGTTACTTATAGCGCGCTTATTCCGCTGGCAATATTGCTGGTTATTTTTCCAACCGACTATAAAGCAGGCTTAATATTTTTATTAACCGCCCCGCTTATTCCGTTTTTTATGATTTTGGTGGGCTCAAAGGCCGAGGCGTTAAATCAAAAAAGATGGCAGCAACTAGCCGTACTAGGTAATTACTTTTTTGACCGCGTACAAGGTTTAACACAACTTAAATTGTTTAACGCAACACAAAAAGAGCTTAAACAAATAGCCAAAATTTCTGATGACTTTAGGCACGCTACACTCGGTGTGTTAAAAATTGCCTTTTTATCATCATTTGCGCTGGAATTTTTAGCCACAATTAGTGTGGCGCTGGTGGCGGTAATCATTGGTTTTAGACTGTTTTTTGGCACGCTTGATTTTGCAACCGGCTTTGTTGTTTTACTACTTGCCCCAGAATTTTACTTACCACTGCGCCAATTAGGCAGCCACTACCATGCCCGCTTGCAAGGTATAAGCGCAGCGGCCGATATGGTCACTATTTTAAATGCCCCACTTCCTGAGCAATCACAGCAACATGAAACAAAGTTTGAGGAGCATATAAGCTCAATAAACATAAACAACTTAAACTTTACCTACCCAAACAGTAACGAAGGCATAAAAAATATAAACCTTACGCTACCCGCTAAAGGATTAGTGGCAGTAGTAGGTGCTAGTGGCTCAGGTAAAAGTACTTTATTTGATTGTTTATTAGGGTTTCATCCGCAGGTGATTGAACAAATAAGCATTAATAATAAACCACTTGATGCTACAAGCATTAGCACATTACAAAACGCAATTGCGTGGATCCCACAAACCCCAACGCTTTTTTACCAAAGCATTAGCGATAACATAAAAATAGCCAAGCCAGCCGCTACGCAACTAGAGCTTGAGCAAGCCGCACACCAAGCGGGCGCCTTAGATTTTATAAAGACGTTAGAGAATGGGTTCGACACCCTGATAGGTGAGCAAGGTGAAGGGCTCTCTGGCGGTCAAAAGCAGCGTATAGCCCTCGCGCGGGCGTTTTTAAAACAAGAGCCTATTTTAGTGCTTGACGAACCGACAGCCCACCTTGATAGCCAAACCGAGCAGCTTATTCAGCAGGCTATAAATAATTACGCTAAAAACCACTTAGTGTTGGTCATTGCCCACCGGCTAAATACAGTCAAAAACGCAAGCAATATCCTTGTTATGCAAAATGGCGAAATAGCACAGCAAGGTACTTACAGCCAACTTGAGCAACAACAAGGCGCATTTAAATCACTCCTTAATTTACAAGCGCAAGGAGCAAACAATGACTAATTTTATAAGGCTATTAAAGCTTTGCCGCCCGCATTATAAAGCCATGCTACTGGGTACTTTTTTAGCAACGCTAACGGTACTTGCAAACGTGGGCTTATTAGCTATATCGGGGTGGTTTTTAGCCTCAATGGCGGCAGCGGGTATCGCAGGCGTACAAATGAATTACTTTACACCTGCAGGAACCATTCGATTTTTAGCGATTGTACGAACTGCATCACGCTATGGTGAGCGCTTAGTAACACATAACGCGACGTTTTTATTACTTAGTGAAATACGCGTTAATATGTTTGCCACGCTAAGTAAGCTAAACAATGTAGATTTAGCAATGAGCCGCAGCGCCGATTTAGTTAACCGCTTACAAAATGACGTGGATGCGCTTGATAAGTTTTACTTAAACATATTACTGCCAATGCTGGTAGCGCTGTTGAGTGTGCCCATAATTATGGTGTTTATGGCGGCTTATAACGCCAATGTTGCGCTTATTTGTTTTATAGGCATTTTATTAATTGGTGTTGTTTTACCTGCGCTGTTAAGTGCTAAATTAAATAAAAATAGCCATAAAGAAACACAGCTCAGTGCACAACTTAGAGCTGAGCTTTCTGACACCCTAACCGGCCTTAGAGAGCTGAGTATTTATCAGGCACGTGCTGGGCAAATTTCAAAATGTAATGAACTAAATGAGCAATATAACCAACAACTTTATAGTCGCCATAAAGCACTCGCAAATAGCGACGGTTTAAGTTTGCTGGTTGTGCAGCTAGCTATGCTTGGCGCCATAGTCACTATTGTGCCTTTGGTTTACAGCGGCGCTATGGTAAATGTTGAGCTTGCTATGTTAAGCCTATTTGTATTAGCAAGCTTTGAAACTGTATTGCTGTTGCCAAATGCATTTATAGAGCTGCCCACTGTACTCAAAGCCGCTGAGCGGCTATTTACACTGGAAGATAAAGTCACAGCGCAAGAAGCTAATAGCGCTGAGTTAATTGAGATGCAGTTTGATAAAAACAATACAACTTTGGCGCTTAATAACATTGGCTATAAATACCAGGAGCACAGTGCTTTAACTAATATCAGCTTTACCCTTAAAGCACAGCAAAAAGTAGCGATTGTAGGCAGAAGCGGCAGTGGTAAAAGCACCTTGGTTAATTTACTCACAGGGTTATGGCCAGTGCAGCAAGGCAGTATTAGGCTAAGCGATGAAAATAACGCAGAAGAACTCCACGCACTAAGCAGCAACACCCGCGCAAGCGTTATTAATATACTCGCGCAGCAGCATCATATTTTTGATGGCACATTAAGTGAAAACTTACGCTATGCAAAGCCAAGCGCCACAAAAGAAGAAATGCTTGAAGCCATTAACCTTGCACAGCTAAAACCTTGGTTTAATGAGCTACAAGATGGATTAAAAACCCGTTTAGGCACAGGTGGGAGAAGTGTTTCTCAAGGCCAATCAAGGCGCATAGCCATTGCGCAAGCTTTATTACAAAACCCAGCTATTTTAGTCCTTGATGAGCCTACAGAAGGGCTTGATAACCAATCTAAGCAAACGGTAATGAGCGCTATTATGCAGGTAATGAGTAACGCAAGCGTACTTACCATTACCCACGACCCTGCTCTTTTAGCGCAAATGGATAACATTATTTGGCTAGAAAATGGCAGCCTTGTAGCGCAAGGCACTCATAAAGAGCTTAGCGAAACATATACCGATTATGTTGCCTTAACTACTCGGTTCTAATACGCTGATTGATACATCTATAACGCCGACTTTAGGGTCGGCAATTTTTTTAAACATACCTAACGATAAATCAATAACCCGCCCTCTAACGTACGGGCCTCTATCGTTTATTCGCACGATCACCGATTTGTTATTTGCCAAGTTTGTAACCTTCACTTTTGTACCAAAGGGTAATTCTAAATGCGCAGCAGTGGATGCGTTTTGGCTAAATGTTTCGCCGTTTGCTGTTGTGCGACCATGGTATTTATTAGCGTAATAAGAGGCTTTACCTAACTGAGTACGCTCGCCATTAGTAGAGGTAACTATAGGTTGGCTGCTACACGCAGCTAAAATTGATAAAAAACTGAGGGTAAAAATTAACTTAGTAAAAGACATAGATGCGCTTTAATTATAAAAATTCGCGCAAAGGTTAACCTTACGTGGCTGAGTGTGTACTGAATTAAAATATTTTATAGGCAATAAAAAACCACCGTCGATTACTCTTAGGTGGTTTTTTTAAAAAGCATAAGGCGTTTATCTTACGATACCGCGCTCAGAGCTTTTCACAAAATCAATCATGGTTTGTACTGCAGGGTACTTAGCGGCATCTTCATTTAGTGAGGCAATTGCTTCGTCCACACTTAAGCTCTTACGATAAAACGCTTTATAAGCACGGCGTACGGCCATAATTTCGTCGCTTTCAAAGCCACGACGCTTCATACCTTCTTTATTGGTCGCTGCAGGGCCTGCTGGCATACCAATGGTGGTTACAAATGGCGGTACGTCTTTATTAACACCTGAGTACATGCCAATAAATGCGTGTTCACCAATTTTACAAAATTGATGCACACCTGAGTTACCACCTAAAATAACCCAATCGCCTACATGCACGTGCCCTGCAACGCTTGCGTTATTAGCAAATATAACGTTATTACCAATTACGGCATCGTGAGCAACGTGGGTATACGCCATAAATAAGTTATTGCTACCAATTTTAGTCACACCTTGGTCTTGAATAGTACCACGGTGAATGGTTGCACACTCACGTATAACGTTGTTATCGCCCATAATAAGAGTGGTTGGTTCGTTGTTATATTTTTTGTCTTGGCAGGCTTCGCCTACTGACGCAAATTGAAAAATATGATTGCCAGAGCCAATAGTAGATGGCCCTTTAATAACAACGTGAGACTCAATAATACAGTCATCACCGATCACAACATCATTGCCAATATAGCTATATGGACCAACTGAGACATTGTTGCCTAGTTTAGCGCCAGGTTCGATTATTGCTGTAGAATGGATCACTATTAAAACTCTCTTCTCGCACACATAATTTCGGCACTACATACAACCTTGCCGTCGACTCTTGCTTCAGCGGCAAATTTCCATATATTGCGACGCTCTTTTAAAAACTCTACATGCAAATGCATTGTATCGCCCGGTATAACTGGCTGTTTAAAACGTGCGTTATCTACTGCAGCAAATAAGTAAAGCTCGTTATCGCTACGGTTTTCTACTGTTTTAAATCCTAATAAACCGGTGGCTTGCGCCATGGCTTCTAATATTAGCACACCAGGGAAAATTGGCTGATTTGGAAAGTGGCCAGTAAAAATAGGCTCGTTAACCGATACATTTTTAATCGCATGAAGTGACTCGCCAGGCGTAAAGTCAATTACACGATCAATTAAAAGCATCGGGTAGCGGTGTGGTAATAAACTTAAAATTTCTTGAATATCAAGGCTATTTAATTCGTTTGCCAAAATAGCATCCTTATTAGTGTTCAACGTTATGACTTAGCCAATGCTTCAAGCGCTTTGAGACGTGATTTCATGTCTGAAAGATTACGCAAGTGGGCAATTGATTTACGCCATTCTTTATTAGTTGTATGGGGCATACCAGATGAGTAAATACCCGGCTCGGTGATCGATTTAGTCACCATACTCATGCCGGTAATTATAACACCATCACATACTGACATGTGACCATTAATTGCGGTCATGCCACCTATTTGGCAGTTTTTACCAATGGTTACACTACCTGCTAGTACAGTACAGCCTGCAATTGCAGTACCCGAGTTAACTTCAACGTTGTGTGCTATTTGACATTGGTTATCGATGATCACATTACTATGAATAATCGTGTTATCGAGTGCGCCGCGGTCAATTGTTGTGCTTGCGCCCACTTCTACCTTGTCGCCGATAATCACAGAGCCTAGCTGAGGAATTTTAACCCACTGCCCGCGCTCGTTTGCATAGCCAAATCCGTCACTGCCAACCACACTGTTTGCTTGAAATAAACAATCAGCGCCAATTTCAACATCGTGATAAATAGTCACACTCGGCCAAAGCTTTGTGCCAGAGCCTATTTTAACACGTTCACCGATGAAACTGTTCGGACCAATTTGTGCGTTATCACCAATTACAGCACCGGCTTCTATAACAACATTTGCGCCAATGGCAGCACTTGTGCTTACCGTTGCATTTGGGTGAATAGTCGCACTAGCGTGTATACCTTGCTGCGCCGCTTGCGGGGTTGTATCCATAAATTGTGCAAGCTTTGCGTAGCTCACATACGGATTTCCAACAATGATTTTTGCGCCACTAAAATACGGTGCATCAGCTTCGCTAAGAATCACTGCGCTGGCTTGTGTGGTTTCAAGCTGCGTACGATATTTTGAGTTCGCTAAAAATGCAATATGCCCAGAACGGGCATTTGCAAGTGTAGCTATTTTTGTAATTTCTAAAGCGCCATCACCTTGAAGTTCGGCGCCTAGAAGTTCCGCAATGTGCGAAAGCGTATAATTTTGCATAGAGTGATTATTTCTTACTAACTGCTGATACAACTTTGCTTGAAAGATCAGTTACTTCTTTAGGGTTAAAGTAAATAGTAGTGTCTTTAACTTTAACTTCATCGAAGTCGCCATCTTTAGCAATTTCTTCAATTGTTTTAATAATTAAACCCTGAACTTTAGCAAGTTCTTGGTTTTGACGTGCTTTGATTTCTTGCTCTAAAGGACGACCTTTTTCAGCAAGGTTTTGTTGCATGCCTTGAATTTTATCACGTAGTGCATCTTTTTGAGCTTGGCTCATTGTAGTGCTTTCACGCTTAAATTTTTCTGCTTCAAAGCGAATGTCGCCTTGTAGTTTTTCAAGCTCTTGACGACGCTCAGCAAACTCAGTTTGTAAAGACTGCTCAATTTTAGCCATTTGAGGAATTTGCTTGTAGATCTCTTGCATATCAACAATGCCTACTTTGTGGGCAAATGCACTTGCAGAGGTGCCCATCATCAATGTTGCTAACACGGCTACTGCTGTTGATTTAAATAATTTTTTCACAAAAAACTCCTTTAGAAAGTGTTACTAATATTAAAGCTGATGGTCTTTGTATCGTCATCTTCTTCTTTTTGCAATGGATACGCAAAACTAATCAGCATTGGACCCATTGGAGAGATCCATTGTAAAGATAAACCGGTTGATACCCTAAAGCGCATTGGATCAGAGTAATCATCTAACTTAGCACGCTCATCTGGCGCTAAGTTTTGGAAACGGTCAACGTTAAATTCAGTATCCCATACGTTGGCAGCATCTACAAAGAAACTGGTACGTACAGAGCTGGTATTTTCTTCATCTAAGAACGGCGTAGGTACAATGAGCTCCATACCTGCAACCGCTTTTGCATTACCACCAATACGCCCTTGCGGTACTAAAATATCAAACTCATCAGAGCCACCGATGCTACCGGTTGTAGTACCATCAGCACCTGGCGTACCAGGGATTGATAAAGGAACACGTGATACAGCACGCGGCAGTATAGTATTACGGTCAAAGCCACGTAGTTCCATTTCCGTTATACGGAAGAACTCTTGGAATGGCAGGGTTTGTTCATAACCATTGGTTGACCCATAACCATTACCGTAACCAAGCGCTGCTCGTGTTGAGAACACCCAACGGTGGTCATTAGATATTGGCCAGTAAAAACGCGAATCGTAGTTCAGTTTAAAATACTGAAGGTCAGAGTTAGGCGTTGTGGCTGTTAAATTTAATGTTTGGCGCGAACCCGCTGTTGGGAATAAACCGCGGTTAACTGTGATACGCGACCAACCAACGCTTAGCTCATATTTAGTAAAGTCAAAGCCAGCATCTGGGTTTTCTTCATCTAAGAAGGTTTCGCGTAGTACACGTGTTTGTTCGTACTCGGCAATTTCTGAAAGTTCTTCTTGAATCCAACGTACGCCAAAGTTAACACGGTTTACCGCATCAATTGGGAAGCCAATATTGGTACCAATACCGTAACTTGTTGATTTATAATCTACCAAGCTAAACTTACTGGCATCGTAGTTGTTGTAAAAAATACTGCTGCCTTGCGATACACCATCTGGCGTAAAGTAAGGGTCGGTGTACGACAAGCTAATGCTTTCAGAGCCAGTAGAGGTATTTAAGTTTAAGCCAATTTGATTACCCGTACCTAAAAAGTTAGATTCGGTCACACCAATATTAAACTGAAGGCCTGCGTATGAGCCATACGCTAAGCCCGCGTTAAAACTACCGGCCGATTGCTCTTTTACTGTAAAGTCTACGTCTACTTGGTCATCTACACCCGGTACTGGTACTACGTTAAAATCAACAGTTTCCATGTACGGTAAACGTTGAATTTGCAGCTTTGAGCGCTCAAGATTTTGATTAGATAACCACGCACCTTCAAGTTGTGTCATTTCGCGGCGAAGTACTTCATCAGCTGTATTTTGGTTACCACCAACGATGATACGACGTACGTACACACGCTTGCCCGGATTTACCGACAGCGTAAGTTGCACTTCTTGTTTTTCATCATCAATTTCTGGAATTGTGCGTACTTCGGCATTGGCATAACCAAAGCGCGCTAAGTAGCTTTTGATAAACTCTTCAGATGAGGTCACCACTGAGCCATTGTAAAGCTCGCCGGCGCGAAGCGGGATAACGCTTTTGATTAGCTCTTCTCGGCCAAGTAAATCACCGATAAAGTCAAAACCTTTAACTGTGTACTTAACACCTTCTGTTAAGTTAGCAGTTACATACACAGATTCGCGCTCAGGACTTACTGATACTTGCGTAGAATCTATATTAAAACGTAAGTAACCGCGGTCTAAGTAAAAGCTGCGAATTTTTTCTAAATCGCCTTCAATGGTTTGTTTTTGGTAACGGTCGCTACCCATAAACTGCCACCACGGTAAATCTTGTTGCGATTCAGCAAGCTTTAAAAGCTCTTCGTTAGAGAATAATTCGTTACCCACTAAGTTGATTTGACGAATAGAGGCGGCTTCGCCTTCGTCAAATTCTAGCTTAAGCTTTACACGGTTACGCGGCAGCTTAGTTACGCTAATATCAACGGTGGCATTGTATTTACCAATACTGTGGAAAAACTCAACCAACCCTTTTTCGATATTATCGATAACGGTTTTATCAAGCGGTTCACCTTGGCGAATATCTTGCTGATCGAGCGATTCGTTAAGCTGCTCGTCTTTTATATCTTTATTGCCTTCAAACTCAATAAAGCTAATAGTAGGACGCTCAGTCACTTTAAAAATAACGTTATTACCATCGCGTAACGCTTTGATGTTGTCAAAGTGACCTGAACGATAAAGTGACTTTATTGTTTTTGAAATCGTATAGTCATCAACGTTATCGCCCACATTGATAGGAACATGCGTTAGTGCTGCACCAAGTGCTACACGTTGCAAACCTTCAATTTTTAAATCTTCAACAATAAAGGAGTTTTGGCCCAGGGCTGCAAAACTTGCACCCAATAAACTTGAAACTGCCAAATGTTTTTTTATAGCCATTTTATTATCTTTATCCTTTACAACTGTATTACCGCTTAACATCAAAACTAATAATTAGTGATGCTTACAATCGTGTTCTAATTAGTAATTGTCACGCTGTAACTACAAACGCGATACATCATTGAACAAAGCGAAACATGTTAAAAATATGAGCAGCAAGGCGCCCACTTTAAAACCAAATTCTTGTGTCTTTTCAGAGACCGGCTTTTTACGGAAAAGTTCAATTATGTAATACATTAAGTGTCCACCATCAAGCACTGGCAGAGGTAATAAATTAAATACACCCAAGTTAACGCTTATTAGCGCTAAAAAGCTTAAAAAGGCGACTAGCCCGTAGCTTACGCTAGTTCCTGCACCAACTGCAATGCCCACAGGGCCACTTAAATTTTTAACCGAAACCTGACCTGTAATTAAATTACCAATCATGTCAAAGCTAAGCGTTATAAGGCGGCAGGTCTCTTGGGAACCACGAGCAATACTATCAAGCGGACCAAAGCTTCGGGTTTCAACATAGCCCTCAGGCCAAGGTTGAACAACCGGCGCAACACCTAAAAACCCTTGTTCAATACCGTGCTCATTAATGCGCGATTTAGGCGTTACTGTTACGCTATTTATACTATCTTGTCTTTTTACACTAAATTGTAAAGATTTGTTAGCCGATTGCGTAATAAGATTAACTAATTGCTGCCAATCGCTTATTGTTTCACCATTTACAGCGATAATCGTATCGTTAACCTGCAAATTAGCCAGTTCGGCTGCTGAATTTTTAGTAATAGCCGCAATGGTTAATGTGGCTTGCGGTCTAAACGGTACAATACCCAACGAACTCAGTGGCGGCACGTCTTGCTGATCGAGCTTCCAACCCTCTACGTTAAGCATTTTTGTTTGCTCTTGGTAATTTTCGTTACGCACTACTACGGGCACGCTTTGCTCACCTAAGCTCGACATAAGTGCAAAAGTTGCATCTTGCCAGGTGGCAATCGTGTCATCACCAATTTTAATAATTTGTTCAGAGGGCATAATGCCCGCCTGGTCTGCTCTGCTACCTTCGGTAATACTCCCCACTACAGGTTTTACCGATTGCACTCCCACCATGTACATAGCCGCCAGCGCTACAATAGCAAATAAAAAATTAGCCAGCGGGCCGGCTGCCACTATGGCTATACGGGCCTGAACCGATTTAGCGTTAAATGACAAATGGCGCTCATTTTCAGGTACCTCATCCACGCGTTCATCCAGCATTTTAACGTAGCCACCCAGCGGAATAGCGGCAATTACGTATTCTGTATTGTATTTATCGTGCCACTTTAAAAGCGGTTTACCAAAACCAATCGAAAAGCGCAGCACTTTAACACCCATTTTACGGGCCACCCAAAAGTGCCCATATTCATGAATAGCAACTAAAATGCCCAGCGCTAAAATAAACGAGCCAAGATTCCAAAAAAAATCTAACATATTAATGAGTCTCTTTTGTTATTAGGTCCGCTGCACGTTGGCGGGCTTGTTGGTCACACGCTAATATTTCATCTAGGCTTTGTACGTTAGTGAATGTGGCCGCATCAAGCGTTTGTGCATTAATTTTATAAATGTCAGTAAAGCCAATTTGGCCTTTTAAAAATGCCGCAACCGCTATTTCGTTTGCTGCATTTACCGTTGTGGTTGCGCCTTGCCCTGCGCTGCACGCATCAATAGCAAGTTGTAAATTTGGATAACGCGCAAAATCAGGTTTTGTGAACGAAAAATCACAAATATCCGAAAAGTTGAGTGGTTTTACACCCGCGTTAATTCGATCTGGGTAAGCGAGTGCGTGTGCAATAGGTGTGCGCATATCGGGGTTACCCATTTGCGCTAAAATGGAGCCATCGTGGTATTGCACCATAGAATGAATAATACTTTGCGGGTGGATCACCACATCAATATCGCTGGTGTCACAATTAAACAGCCATTTAGCTTCAATAAATTCAAGCCCTTTGTTCATCATGGTGGCTGAATCTACCGATATTTTTTGCCCCATAGACCAATTAGGGTGAGCGACGGCTTCACTTACTGTTACTTCTTTTAAGGTATTTATATCGCGCGTTAAAAATGGCCCACCAGAGCCGGTAAGCAATATTTTACTTACGCCATGCTCTTGTAAATTTTGATCTGCATTTGCGTTTTGGAGTGAATGAGGTAAGCACTGAAAAATAGCGTTATGCTCGCTATCAATAGGTAACAACGTGGCTTTATGCTGTTTTACTTTATCAATAAACAACTGCCCTGACATAACCAACGATTCTTTATTGGCAAGCAGTACTTTTTTACCTGCTTCAACGGCGCTTAGTGTGGGCAGTAAGCCGGCAGCGCCAACAATAGCTGACATGACGGTATCGACATCGGGATGCGCACATAAATCGCTCATAGCCTGCTGTGAATGCATTACTAAGGTTTGGCATGGCGTATTATTTAAATACGATGATAATTGCTCTGCAGCGCTTTGTGTGGCCATAACCGCATATAACGGTTCGTGCTCAATACACAGCTCAGCCATTTTTTTTGCATTGTGGCCTGCAGTGAGGGCAAATACGTTAAATAGCGCTTTGTTTCGCGCTATAACATCTAATGTACTTAACCCAATTGAACCTGTAGCGCCTAAAATAACAAGTTGTTGCTGTTGGCTCATAAACTCAAGGTCCATGCATAGCACATTACAAACATTGGGGCTGCTGCGGTTAAGCTGTCAATTCTATCTAAAATGCCGCCGTGGCCGGGTAAACAGCGACCACTGTCTTTTAGGCCGGCTTCACGTTTAAACATGCTTTCGAGTAAATCACCGACAGCCGAAAACAAAGCTATAAAGGCGGTCATTACGGCATAAATAGGCCATACAGCAAAATCCACACCGGTAAAGTGACAAAAAGCTAAAACAAATATAATCGATGCAACCACACCGCCTGCTAGGCCTTCGATGGTTTTATTTGGGCTCACCTTTGGCATGAGCTTGTGCTTACCAAAACTTTTGCCTGTAAAATAAGCCCCTACATCGGCGCTCCACACAATACCAAGTACCACTAAAATCAGTACCGAGCCAAAGTGCGTTGATTCAGCGTATTGCGCGCTACGTAAGGTATTGAGTGCAAGCCAAAGTGGAATTAAAGTAAGCAGCCCGGCAATGCCGCGCATTACCAAGCCTTCGTTCCATGCTTTGGCCATGGCTGGGTAGCGCCAAATTAAATAACTGGCCACAATCCACCAAGCAAACGAGAGCGTAAATAAGTAATTTGCATCCCCGACCAGCTGGCCGTTTTGCCACAGTGATTCAATCGGCCAATGTAAATTTAGCAGCGCCAATAACGCGCCAATTAACACCACAAACGCACCACGTTTTAATTTTGTGCATAGGCCCATAAAAGCAGACCACTCCCACGCGCCAAGTAAAACAATAATACCGGCAAAATAACTAAACAATGTTAGTGGAGTATAAAAAACCAAGGCTAGCGCTAACGGCGCTAATACAACCGAGGTTAAAATTCGTTGTTTTAACAAAATAGTGACCCTTATTCTATTTTAGGTTTGAGCGAGTAATTGTTTTATTTGTTCGCCCGTACAACCAAAACGTCGCTCTCTGGCAACGTAACATGCAATGGCCTCAGCAAATGCTGCTTCATTAAAATCAGGCCAAAGAGTTTCGGTAAAGTAAAGTTCCGCATAAGCAGCTTGCCATAGTAAAAAGTTACTAATACGAACATCACCACCCGTGCGAATTAGTAAATCCGGCTCCGCTTGGTCTGCCATGCTCATATGCTGTGCTAAGCGCTCTTCTGTAACATCCTCTGCCTTGAGTTGTCCGTTTGCAACTTGAAGTGCTAGTTGCTTTGCTGCATTTACCATATCCCATCTACCGCCATAATTAGCGGCCACGTTTAAATGCAAACCGGTGTTATCTGCTGTTAGCTCATGCGCAGCGTTTACTTTGCTACGTAAACTTTCAGAGAATCGTGATAAATCTCCAATAATGGTCAGTTTTACATTATTTTTATGAAGCTTTTTTACTTCCTTTGTTAAAACAAACAAAAAAAGCTCCATTAAAGTGTTTACTTCGTCTTCGGGGCGGCGCCAGTTTTCACTACTAAAAGCAAATAAGGTTAACGATTGTATCCCTAATTTAGTACAAAACTGAACAGATTGACGAACTGCGTCCACGCCTTTTTTATGCCCGAACACACGAGGTCTATTTCTAGCTTGCGCCCAACGCCCGTTACCATCCATGATGATGGCGACATGTTTAGGTAAACATTGCTGTGAAATTGTATCAGCGTCTAGAACCATAAATATTGAGTATTCCATAAAAAAACGCCGCCTAGTATACCCTAGACGGCGTTTCAAAACTAATATATTTCATAACCTGCATTGAGGTTATTTAGCTGTTTAGATTTCCATCAATTCAGCTTCTTTCGCTGTTAGTTGTGCATCCATTTCTTTGATAAATTTATCTGTAAGCTTTTGAATTGTATCTTCTGCTTGACGCGCTTCATCTTCAGAAATTTCTTTATCTTTTAATAAAGATTTTACATCGCCATTAGCGTCACGACGAATGTTACGCACAGCAACACGGCCGCTTTCAACTTCGCCACGTACAATTTTAATTAAATCTTTACGACGCTCTTCTGTAAGCGGAGGAAGTGGTACGCGAATTACTGTACCAGCAGACATAGGGTTTAAACCTAAGTCAGACGCCATAATTGCTTTTTCTACAGCTTGCGCTAAAGACTTATCGAATACGCCGATAGCCAGCGTACGAGAGTCTTCAATCGTTACATTAGCCACTTGGTTAAGCGGTGTATCAGCACCGTAGTACGATACCATAATGCCGTCTAAAATTGCTGGGTGAGCACGACCTGTACGAATTTTTGATAGTTGACTACCTAGTGCTGCTACACTTTTTTGCATGCGCTCTTGCGCATCTTTTTGAATATCGTTAATCACGGTTTAATCCTAATTATTTGATTACTTCATCTGAGGCTTGTGAAGAGATAAGTGTGCCTTCTTCTTCACCCATAATTACGCGTTTTAAGGCGCCTGATTTATTCATGTTAAATACGCTCAATGGCATATTATGATCGCGAGCGAGTGTAAACGCCGCTAAATCCATTACTTTTAGTTCTTTATCAATAATTTCATTGTAGCTTAAGTGACGGTAAAGCGTGGCTTCTGGGTTTTTAACCGGATCATCACTAAATACGCCATCAACCTTAGTCGCTTTAATTACAGTGTCGGCTTCAATTTCAATACCGCGTAAACACGCAGCAGAATCGGTAGTGAAGAACGGGTTACCCGTACCTGCTGCAAAAATAACAACGCGGCCAGATTTTAATAAGCTAATTGCCTCAGCCCAGTTGTATGCATCACATACACCGTTTAGAGGGATTGCCGACATTAAACGACAATTAACAAATGCACGGTGTAGTGCATCACGCATTGCAAGGCCGTTCATTACGGTTGCAAGCATACCCATGTGGTCACCAACTACGCGGTTCATGCCAGCTTCTGCTAGTGATCCGCCACGTAAAAAGTTACCACCGCCGATAACCAAACCCACTTCTACGTCGAGTTCTACCAGCTCTTTAATTTCTTGGGCCATACGATCTAGCACTTTTGGGTCGATGCCGAAGCCTTCGTCTCCCATTAAAGCTTCACCACTTAATTTGAGAAGAACACGTCTAAAAATAGGTTTACGATTGATAGTCATAGTATTGGGGCCAACTTTTTATTAAATTATGGGTAAAAAATAACCGCGCTTATGATAAACATAAAAGCGCGGTTATTTTAAAGAATTTCTAAGCGTGACGCAAAAGCAAATAGTACTTTAATGGCATCTAATTTCCTTATGCATCACAAATAGTTAATCTTACTCGCCTTTTGCAGCTGCAATTTGAGCAGCAACTTCAGCAGCAAAATCTTCTTCTTTCTTCTCGATACCTTCACCAACTTCTACACGTGCGAAGCTAGTAACTGTTGCGTTTTTCTCTTTAAGAATTTCGCCAACAGATTTTTTAGGCTCCATGATGAAAGCTTGACCAGTAAGAGAAACCTCACCAGTAAATTTCTTCATGCGGCCAACAACCATTTTTTCAGCGATTTCAGCAGGCTTGCCTTCGTTCATCGCGATGTCGATTTGAACTTGCTTTTCTTTTTCTACAACGTCAGCAGGTACATCTTCAGGCGTTAAGTACTCTGGGTTTGAAGCAGCAACGTGCATTGCAATGTGCTTAAGTGTTTCTTCATCAGCAACACCTGCAACAACAACACCAATACGCTCACCGTGACGGTATTCAACAAGTGTTTCACCAGTGATGTACTGAAGACGACGTACGTTAATGTTTTCACCAATTTTAGTTACTAGCTCAACACGGTCTTCTTCAAACTTAGCTTGTAAATCTTCGATAGTGATTGTTTCAGCGATAGCAGCGTCAGCAACTTTGTTAGCAAACGCTAAGAAGCTTTCGTCTTTTGCTACGAAGTCAGTTTGACAGTTAACTTCTACTAGTACTGCAACACCATCGTTTTGCTTGATGATGATAGTACCTTCAGCAGCAATGTTACCTGCTTTCTTAGCAGCCTTTGCAGCACCGCTCTTACGCATGTTTTCAATCGCTAACTCGATGTCGCCATCAGTTTCAGTTAACGCTTTTTTACAATCCATCATGCCAGCGCCAGTACGCTCGCGTAATTCTTTAACTAGGGCAGTAGTTACAGCCATTAGTAAATCCTCAAATCTGAAATCAGGTATTAGATAAGCGGGTAAACCGCTCTACAAGAATAGCAAGTCTTCACCTTAAAAAGATGAAGACTTGATGACAGCTAATTACTCAGCTTCTACAAAGTCGTCTTTCTCAGCTTGAGCAACGATGTTGTTCTCACGACCTTCAGTGATAGCAGCTGCAACAGAGCTAGTGTAAAGGTTGATTGCACGGATAGCATCATCGTTACCAGGTACGATGTAATCAACACCGTCTGGGTTAGAGTTAGTATCAACGATTGCAACAACTGGAATACCTAGGTTGTTTGCTTCACGGATAGCAATGTGCTCGTGATCAGCATCGATAACGAAGATAGCGTCTGGAAGGCCACCCATGTTTTTGATACCGCCAAGGCTCTTTTCAAGCTTTTCCATTTCGCGAGTAAGCATTAACGCTTCTTTCTTAGTTAACTTCTCGAAAGTACCGTCTTGGCTTTGAGCTTCAAGATCTTTAAGACGCTTGATTGACTGACGAACTGTTTTCCAGTTAGTTAACATACCACCTAACCAGCGGTGGTTAACGAAGAACTGGTCGCTTTGTAAAGCAGCTTCTTTAACTGCTTCGCTTGCTGCGCGCTTAGTACCAACGAAAAGAACTTTACCTTTGTTTGCAGCAGCACTTGATAAAAACTTAAGTGCGTCGTTGAACATTGGTACTGTTTGCTCAAGGTTGATGATATGTACACGGTTACGTGCGCCGAAGATGAAAGGCTTCATCTTAGGGTTCCAGTAACGTGCTTGGTGACCAAAGTGAACACCAGCTTGAAGCATATCGCGCATTGAAACGTTTGCCATTTTGTAAATCCTCTATGTAGTTTAGGGTTAGGCCTCCACATATCCCATAGCACCAACACCGAAGTATTTAAACTTCAAATGCACCCAAGTGTATGTGACGATACGTGTGTGTGTTAAAATAAAATTGTGTTTGCCTTAAATACAAAAAATCATTTAAGAATTTATTTGTAAAAAGACGGCGCGCTTTATACCATATTAAAATTAAATACTCAACGTCGCGTGCAAAATTTGTGCGACGATAAATGTTAAAAAACGCAACTTTGGAGCCTCAATGAGCGCTGTGATCAAGACCCCTGAAGAAATTGAAAAAATGCGTGTAGCCGGGCGTTTAGCGGCAGACGTACTTGAAATGATTGAACCACATGTAGTGCCAGGTGTGACTACTGATGAGCTAAATACAATTTGTCATGATTATATTGTAAATGTGCAAGATGCCATACCTGCGCCACTAAATTACCACGGTTTTCCTAAGTCGGTTTGTACCTCTGTAAATCATGTAATTTGCCACGGTATTCCAAATGACAAACCGCTAAAAGATGGCGATAGCGTCAACATTGATGTAACCGTAATTAAAGACGGTTACCACGGCGACACCTCAAAGATGTTTCATGTAGGTACGCCTAACATTCAAGGTAAACGCCTTGCACAAGTAACACAAGAAAGCTTATACCTTGCCATTAAAATGGTAAAACCAGGTGTGCGCTTAGGCGATATTGGTGAAGCAATTCAAAAATACGCAGAGAGCTTTAACTACTCAATTGTACGTGAATACTGCGGCCACGGTATTGGTAGCGAATTTCACGAAGAGCCTCAAGTAATGCACTACGGTAAAGCAGGTACTGGCGAAACACTTAAAGCCGGTATGTGTTTAACAATAGAGCCAATGGTTAACGCAGGTAAGCGCCAGTGTAAACTTTTAAAAGATGAGTGGACTGTAGTTACACGCGACCGCAGTTTGTCTGCACAGTGGGAACACACCCTATTAGTGACTGAAAATGGTGTTGAAATTTTAACGCTGCGATCAGATGATACTATCGACAGGATTATCGAACACTAATAAATACCGAGCCACTTGATAAAAGTATTTAACCTCTAATCGGGTTAATATATTTAATAACATACTGAATTATATGTAATATTTATTTTATTATTCCCAAGCTGGAGATTTTCAGTGAAAACAAATCGAATTGACGCGCCAAATAGCGAGCCTATTTGCAAGTCGATTCAACACTGTTAACACTGAAAATAGCCGCTGGGGATTGACTTATTACTTAACGTTCAGGTTATTTATCAATGCTAACGGTTCAATAAGGAGCCAGCCCACGTGGCATTACCCAACAAAGTAAAAAATTTGCTTAGCGATGCTGAGCAACTGAGCGATTATCGCGATTGTTCTAGCTATTTTTATAAGTGGTTACATAACGAATTTTCTAAGCAACCAGTTGGTAATTTAATTAATGCCCGGGCTGAGTTTATAGACCGCCTGCTAATTAAACTGTTTCATGTTTACGATTTAGCTCACGAGCCTGATCTTGCCCTTATTGCCGTGGGCGGGTACGGCCGTGGCGAGCTACACCCCTACTCCGACATTGACTTTTTATTGCTTGTTACGCAGCCGCCTAGCGAGCAAATATGCGAAAAAATAGGCCAGTTTGTTACCATGCTATGGGATCTCAATTTAGAGATAGGCCACAGTGTGCGTACTATTGAACAAGCCATAGAGCAAAAACGTGAAGACGTTACCTTTGCCACCAGCTTGCTCGAAAGCAGGCTCATTTTTGGTAATCACATTGAGTTTGAAAAACTTAAAACGCATATTATAGAAACCCCGGTTTGGCGCTCAGGCGAGTTTTTTGTAGCCAAAGTGCAAGAGCAAAACCTACGCCATAAAAAGTGCCACGGTACTGCTTACAACCTAGAGCCAAACATAAAAGAAAACCCCGGTGGCCTTCGCGATTTACAAACCATTATTTGGGTTGCTAAAAAGCACTTTAGAGCCGAAACCCTACAAGAGCTAATTAGCCACGGCTACTTAACGCATGAAGAGTTTCAGGAGCTTTCGGAGTGCCTAGAAAACCTTTGGAATATTCGCTTTGCACTGCATTTAGCCGCTGGGCGCTCAGAAAACCGTTTGTTGTTTGACCATCAACCACACACAGCTGAAATACTTGGCTTTGGTAGCGATGGTAAAGCCTCGGTTGAGCGTATGATGAAACGCTTATTTAGAATAATGAGCCGCGTACGCGAGCTTAACCAAATGCTGCTATCGTACTTTGAAGAAAGTATTATGCCAGAGAGCAGCGAAGCGCCAGTGATTGAATTAGACAAAGACTTTGAACGCGTTGGGCACCAAATTAGGGTTAAAAACCCATCGGTATTTTTTAGACGCGATCAACTTTTTGTTTTGTTTGAGCATATTGCCGACAACCCCGAAATTACCCATATTTACCCAAGTACTATTCGTACCATTAGGCAAGTACGCAGGCGCCTATTAGGTGACTTACAAGATTACGCAGCGTGCCGCGAGGCATTTATGCGTATAGTAAAACACCCTAACGGCATGGGCCGCGCATTCACGCTCATGCACAAACATGGCATGTTGGCCGCGTATTTACCACAATGGCGTAATATATTTGGGCAAATGCAATTTGACTTATTTCATGCCTACACAGTAGATGAGCACACCCATAAATTAATCAATAATATTTACCAATATTTTGATAAATCTAAAGTGAGCGAGTTTCCTATTTGTAGTGAAATAGTAACCCGAATGGATAAGCCTGAGCTGCTTTATTTAGCGGGTATTTTTCATGATATTGCTAAAGGGCGTGGCGGCGATCACTCAGAGCTAGGCTCAGTGGATGCCATTGCTTTTTCTAAATTACATGGCTTCCCATCATCTGATGGCAAGCTTATATCGTGGCTAGTTGGTAACCATTTACTTATGTCGGTTACTGCGCAGCGTAAAGACATAAATGACCCAGGTGTTATTAAAGACTTTGCCTCGCGCGTAAAAACAGAGCGCCAACTCGATTACCTCTATTGTTTAACCGTTGCCGATATACGCGCGACCAACGACAACTTATGGAATGATTGGAAAAACACTCTACTACGCGAGTTATACTTACATACTCAGCGCGCATTACGCCTAGGGCTTGAAAACCCGATGGATCAACGCGACCAAATACGCGATAAAAAACACCAAGCTAAACAGCGCTTACTTAATTTGGGCTACCTAGAAAACCAAATTGATTTAATTTGGAGCCGCTTTAAAGCCAATTACTTTACTGCCTTTAGCGAGCAGCAAATATCATGGCAAACCGAGCACTTATTAAAATGCGCAGACTTAAGCCTACCCAGTGTCATTGTTTCTGATAAAGCAATGCATGGTGGCACGCAAGTGTTTGCTTATAGCCCATATTCTGGGCCGTTATTCGCTCGTTTAGTTAGCGTAATTGGTTCTAAAAAGGCGCAAATACAACACGCTCAAGTGCTTACTACCAAAGATGGCTACGCCCTATTTAACTTTGTAATACTTGAAGTGAGCGGCGACCCTATTGCAAGTAGCCGTGCTCAGTCAATTAAACGTGGGCTTGAGCAAGCACTTAGCGAACCACGTAAAAAAATACGCTTTAAAAAGAATCGCTCGCAACGATTTAAAGACTTTAATATTAAACCTAAAATAGTGCTGCGCCCTCATGCCCGTAAAGATCGCAGCCTAATAGAAATTCAAGCTGTTGATATACCTGGTTTACTTACTAAAATTGCCGAAGTTTTCCAAGCGCATTTATTACACATTCACGCAGCCCGTATTACAACGGTAGGTGAACGTGCAGAGGATTTCTTTGTCGTATCAAATAACGAATACCAAGCGCTGACTGATGAAGAGCAAGCCAAAATTCATCAGGCATTACGTAAAAAATTCAACGCCGAAACAGAATAAGGACACACCATGTCAGATTTAAAAACCATGATAGAAAACGCCTGGGATAACCGCGATAGCATTAGCCCAAGCAGCGTATCTAGCGATGTAAAACAAGCGATTATTGACGCACTAGAGCTTCTTGATAGCGGCGCAGCCCGTGTTGCTGAAAAAATATCAGGCGAATGGGTCGTACACCAATGGCTTAAAAAAGCCGTTTTATTATCGTTCCGTATTCGCGATAACCAACCAATGAACGACGGCGTAAACCAGTTTTACGATAAAGTACCGCTTAAATTTAGCGACTACACACCGGAGCAATTTCAGCAAGGTGGCATGCGCGTAGTGCCAAATGCTGTAGCACGTAAAGGCAGCTTTGTAGGTAAAAACGTCGTACTTATGCCATCGTATGTGAACATTGGGGCATTTGTAGATGAAGGCACCATGGTTGATACATGGGCAACTGTTGGCTCGTGTGCACAAATTGGTAAGAACGTACACTTATCGGGCGGCGTGGGCATAGGCGGCGTTTTAGAGCCACTACAAGCTAACCCTACCATCATTGAAGACAACTGCTTTATTGGCGCACGCTCTGAAATTGTTGAAGGTGTAGTAGTAGAGGAAGGCGCTGTTATTTCAATGGGCGTTTACATTAGCCAAAGCACCCGTATTTACGACCGTGAAACCGGCGAAATTCACTACGGCCGCGTACCTGCAGGCGCTGTAGTTGTGCCAGGTGCATTACCATCAAAAGATGGCACTCACAGCCTATACGCTGCAATTATCGTGAAAAAGGTAGATCAACAAACACGCGAAAAAGTAGGCATCAACGCCCTACTACGCTCAATTGATGATTAAAAGAAGCGATAAGCTTTTAGCTGTAAGCCCTAAGCTGATTGGTGTTAAACGTAGGTTGGGTTGAGTGAAACGAAACCCAACGACACATTAAAGCTTAGTGTTTTAGCAAAATTAAGAAAGCTCTAAGCCCTTTGGGTTTAGAGCTTTTCTGTTTAGATTAGAGTTTATCTCTTAAATA
Organism: Pseudoalteromonas sp. GABNS16E; assembly: GCF_028598715.1. Classification (NCBI taxonomy): domain Bacteria; kingdom Pseudomonadati; phylum Pseudomonadota; class Gammaproteobacteria; order Alteromonadales; family Pseudoalteromonadaceae; genus Pseudoalteromonas; species Pseudoalteromonas sp. GABNS16E. Next base: position 51,270 of record NZ_JAQREZ010000006.1, on the reverse strand, counting down.
GCTAAACCGTTGGGTTTCTCTGTGCTCAACTCAACCTTAATTCAAAGCAATATACGTTTACAAACAAACGACTGAATTAGCCAACACACCCAAGATATAATAAGGTAGTAAAGCATACTTGAAAGTTAGCAATTAATATTAAGGATTAATATGACAAAAACTGCTTTACGCTCAACTATTTTGCTACCGGTATTTTTGCCCGCGGTATTTATTATTCTGCTTTTGGTCATTGGTACAAGTAGCAACCCTGAACTGGCAGGGCAAGCATTCAGTGTCGCCCTCAAGTGGATAACAGAAACCTTTGGCTGGTTTTATATGTTATCAGTTGCCATCTTCTTAGTTTTCATCGTTTGTGTTGCCGCCTCCAGCTGGGGAAATATCAAGCTGGGGCCTGATCATGCGCAACCGCAATACAGCTTTGGCGAATGGTTTGCCATGCTATTTTCGGCCGGTTACGGAGTCGCATTACTTTATTTTGGTGTAGCAGAACCCGTGCTCCATTATGCATCTCCGCCCGCGGGCGCCGCAGAAACCGTTGATGCCGCTAAGCAGGCTATGCAAATTGCATTTTTTCATTGGGGTTTTCATATATGGGCAATTTATGGGATTGTTGGTTTAGTGCTTGCTTACTTTGCATTTCGCCACGGCCTTCCGCTGTCTATTCGCTCAGCCTTGTATCCACTTATTGGTGATAAAATATATGGCCCTATTGGACACACTGTTGATGTGTTTGCCATATTAGGCACGCTATTTGGTATTGCCACAACGTTAGGGCTTTCGGTTACTCAAATTAATGCCGGGTTGCACTACTTATGGCCAAGCATCCCTATTAATACCACGGTACAAATTACCGCTATTGTTATTATTACCGCAGCGGCAACGCTTTCTGTGGTGGCAGGTATGGATAAAGGAGTGAAGCGTTTATCTATAATAAACATGACACTCGCCGTATCATTAATGGCCTTTGTGTTTTTTATTGGCCCGACTATTCATATTCTTGAATCGTTTTTACAAAATACCGGCAGCTACCTCAGTGGTATTGTTGAGCGTACTTTTAATTTACAAGCCTATAGCCGTAGTGATTGGATTGGTAACTGGACCCTATTTATATTTGGCTGGACTATAGCGTGGGCACCCTTTGTTGGTATGTTTATCGCTAAAATTAGCCGCGGCAGAACCATTAGGCAATTTGTTGTGGGCGTGATGCTAGTTCCGACTATTTTTACCTTTTTATGGTTTTCTGTATTTGGCGATACCGCGCTAAATTTAATAATGAATGAAGGGTTTAATACTTTAATAACCGATGTTCAAGCAAACCATGCCGTTGCGCTATTTCAATTATTTGAAGTGCTACCGTTATCGTTTATTATTTCGCTACTAACGGTTATCTTAATTATTACCTTTTTTGTAACCTCATCTGACTCGGGCTCGTTAGTTATTGACTCCCTCGCCTCTGGCGGGAGTATTGATACGCCTGCATGGCAACGGGTGTTTTGGGCTGTGCTTGAAGGCGCTGTGGCTGCTGTTTTATTAGTAGCAGGTGGGCTAAGTGCACTACAAACTATGACAATAGCCAGTGCCCTACCCTTTGCTATTATTATGCTTATTGCAACCGCGGGACTTTGGCGCGCACTTACCATTGAAGGCCATCGCGATACGAGCTTACAAGCACATGCGCTCAATAGCCGTAATGTTAACCTATCTCATTGGAAGCGCCGGTTAGCCGCTATGGTTAATTATCCGAATAAGGAAAAAGTGCATACCTTCATCAGTAGTGTGGTGGTACAAGCAATGCAAGCTGTACAAGCAGAATTAAAAGCGCGCCAGTGGCATGCCGAGGTAGATTTTGATACTGACTTAGGCCGCGCCCATTTAACCGTACTACGCCATGAACATGTTGATTTTGTGTATGATATTCGCCTTACTGAGCACCCAATGCCAAGCTTTGCCTATACAGAGCTAAAACCGGATGCTGATAACTCCGAGATGTATTACAAGGCAGATGTTTTCTTACGCCGCGGTGGGTTATCTTACGATGTATATGGCTACAGTGAAGATGATATTGTGAAGGACATTCTTGATCAATTTGAGAATTACTTGCACTTTTTAGGTAACAGCCCAGGGGAACTTCCGTGGGATATGGCCGAACACGATGACATGTTAAATAGCGACAAACCTTAAATAAGCGCTTTATTTAACAGCGCAATTTTGATGCAATAAAAAAGGCACTGAAAAGTGCCTTTTTAGTCTGCTCAATTAATTTTTTAATTACAGCGCGTTAAATACGTCGTCTGTTTTAGCTGCGCAAATAAAATCGTTTTTGTGCAGGCCTTTAATTGAATGGCTCCACCACGTTACGGTTACTTTGCCCCACTCGGTTAATAAACCAGGGTGATGGCCTTCATCTTCTGCCATATCACCTACTTTATTGGTAAACGCCATAGCTTGTTTAAAGTTTTTAAACTTATAAACACGCTCAAGTTGCATAATGCCGTCGCGTACCTCTGGTACCCAGTCTGGAATTTTTGTAATAAGTTGGGCAAGCTCTTCCTCAGATACCTTTGGCGCATCTACGTGACAGGCTTCGCATTTTTGTTCACTTAATGAAGACATTTTAAATCCTTACTTTAGCGTTTCTTTTTAAATTAAAGTTAACCGGCTAATTTTTCTTTAGGTGGAAATTTTGGGTCGTGCAAACCAAGCGCTTTAGCTTGCTCAACCAAAGTCATAATATCCATTTGCGATATATCAAACAGATCATGAATCGAATTTATGGTGTAGTACTGTGGTTGCATAATATCAATGCGGTACGGCGTACGCAGCACATCAATTACGCTCATAGGCGTTATCTCTGGAGTATCTGAATACACGTACTGGGTTTCACCTGGGCTTGATAATATACCACCGCCATATATACGCAGGCCGTTTTCGGCTTGCATTAAACCAAACTCAACCGTAAACCAATACATACGTGCAAGGTATACACGATCTTTTTTCTGCGCTGCATACCCTAACTTGCCGTATTTGTGTGTGAATTCGGCAAAGTCAGGGTTTGTTAGCATAGCGCAGTGGCCAAATATTTCATGGAAAATGTCAGGCTCTTGCAGGTAGTCAAACTCTTCTCGACTACGAATAAACGTCGCTACCGGAAATTGTTTGTTTGCCAATAACCTAAAAAATTCATCAAAATCGATAAGCGCAGGTACAGGCGCTACTTGCCAACCGGTGGTGGCAAGAAGCACTTCGTTAAGTTCGCTTAACTGCGGAATACGATCGTGTGGTAGGTTTATTTTTTTAAGCCCATCCATGTACTCATCACAAGCTTTGCCTTCTATGCACGCAAGTTGGCGCGTAACAAGCTCAGACCAAATTTTGTTTTCTTCTTCGCTCCAATGAATAACACCGTTTTCATCGGGTGTTTTAGAGGTGTATTTACTTGCTTTAGCCATAATAACCTTCTTGGGGTTAAGCCCTAAATGTGTGTCAGTGTGATACTCAAGATTAGTGAATATCTAATGCTGCCATACTATGCAAAAGTGAAGAAAAGTTTAATAGTTAGGCGGATATCTACATTTAGCACGATCCCCTAAAGTGTACATATAAAATTACACCACCGGCATTAATATTATACAACCAATAAAATGAAGGCGTTAAGGGTAAATTTATCTGTACAGAAATAAATACACCTAACAAATTAATGTAAAAGCTTGGTTTAAGTCGTCAATAATATCGTTAACATCTTCAAGCCCTACAGAGAGTCTTATTAAGCCATCACTTATGCCTGCGGCTGCTCGCTCCTCGGGTGTGTAAGGAGAATGCGTCATTGATGCGGGGTGCTGAATAAGCGTTTCGGCATCACCTAAACTTACAGCAAGTGTGCAAAGCTTCATGCTATCTATAAACTGCGCTCCTTGAGCAAGGCTGCCTTTAATTTCAAATGCAATAACGCCGCCTGCGGCTTTCATTTGCTTGCCTATATATTTGTTGCCGGGGTGCGATTTAAGTCCAGGGTAATAAACAATATTAACCTGTGGGTGCGTCTCTAAATATTCGGCAACCGATTGCGCGCTTTGGCAATGGCGCTCCATGCGTATAGCTAAAGTTTTTAATCCGCGATTAATAAGCCATGCGTCGTGCGGGCTTATGGTGGCACCAATATCTTTAAGTACCGTCATTTTTATTAAGGTAATGTGCTCATGCGTTCCACACACAAGCCCCGCTACTACATCGCCATGGCCGTTTAAGTACTTAGTGGCACTGTGTACAATAATATCTATGCCGTACTGCTTAGGTGATTGCAGCAGTGGCGTTAAAAAGGTGTTGTCGACCACACTAATTAAATTATGTTGCTTAGCGAACGCGCCAATTAAGGCTAAATCAATGACTGCCATTGTGGGGTTGATTGGCGTTTCTACAAATATCATTTTTGAATTAGGTTTTATAGCAGCGCGAAGCTCGCCCTCGTTGGTCATATCAACAAAAGTTACTTCAATTCCCCAGCGCGGTAACATGTGAGCAAAAAACGCAAAAGTACATCCATATAATGCACTTGATGCAATTAAATGATCGCCCTGCGATAAAAAGCTTAATACCGACGCCGATACAGCCCCCATACCTGTGGCGGTAGCAGCAGCAGCTTCGCAGCCCTCTAACTGTGCTACTTTTTGCTCAAGTTCGGTGGTGGTTGGGTTACCCAGGCGGGTATAAATATAACCATGCTCATCGCCTGCAAAACGCGCGGAACCTTGTGCTGCATTTTCAAAATGAAAGGTAGAGGTTTGATACAAAGGCGACGTGAGTGCGCCATGCGGATCGTTTGCTTTTTGCGGGCCATGAATACATTGGGTATTAATATGCTGCTTGCTCATTGTGTGCTCTCGTTTTTATTATGTGTGTCAATTACATAAATAAAACGCACCGCAGTTTAAATCACAAGCATGCCGGATGCACAGATGGCTATTTGTGCAAAAACCGCTCAGCGCGGTTTTGTACACAAATATTGCCACTGCTACTTTAGGTCGATGGCTCGGCCTTTTTACGGCTCATGATTTTGCTGGCAATACTTTGCACTGTGCCTTTTAACAAGCTGCGTTTGTTTTCAAGCCGTGGTAATGGGCGGCTAAGCTCCATTGCTTTGTAACCAATACGTGCTGTAAAAATACCAGCGCTTACACCTTGCGCTGCACGTCCCGAGAGCTTACCTAAAAGCTCAGCACTGAGCGCTGTGGCTGCTAAATCAGATACAAGCTCAGCACTGCCTACAAACATAACTTGTTTTATTAGCATACGGTAGAGCTTAATGCGGCTTGCGTAACCAAAACCAATGCCATAAATTTTACCAATTTGCTCTATTAATTTAGTACCGCGCCAAAGTACCGCCATCATGTCCATCAGCGCAAGGGGGCTTAGGGCAACAAGCAACGCTGACTCTGTCGCAAAGCGGTTTATAAGCTTTTTAGCTTGCGTGTCTTGCGTTATAAGCAAGCTATTTGCGTAAAGGGTCATTATTTCTTTATCGCTATGGTGTGTAGCCACTTGGTTTTTAAACACGTCGAAGTTGTCGAGCTGCTGGTGCTTGTTTAGTTTTTCAAGCCAGGGTAATGCGCCACCTACTTGCTCGCTATTTAAGAGTCTGTCGGCTTCTTGGCGGTGTAACTGATTACGCTTTAAACTGCGCAGCATTCTGTATTCGCGCCATAGCATGCGTCCAATTAGCAACACACCGCTTACCACCGCCGTTAAATACACGCCGCCTAAAATGACCGACTGCTGAAACGCAAACACTAGCGAATAAGCAAACTCAAGTAGCACTAACACTAAAAAGCTTACAGCAAACACCCCTTTAAGCGTTTGCCATTTAGACTTTTTATATACCGGCTCTAGGTCTATTTCTTCATCAAGTAGTTCATCTTCAGGCTCTTCAATGTATTCACTTTGACCCTGGGTAATTATTTTTGCAGGAGCAAGCGTCGTATCAACCTGCTCATCAGCTTGGCTATCAATTCGCCTACCTGCTTGAAAAGTTTGCTGTGTGTCGTTCATGATAATTTGTCTCCTAACAAGTACTGCATCACATGATCAAGGCGAATATGCTTAAGTTGCTTATCGGGGTTTGGCATAGGCGCAAACGATAAAAACTCAAAACCCTGCGCTGGCCACTCATTTTTATTAAGCATGCGCTTTGGTGGCTGTGGGGGTAAATAAGTAAGCCAATCTTGCTCGTTTAATGGTTTACCATAAATACAATCAAGCGTTTGGCCTTTATCGGCCACTTGGCGCGGCTGCGTTGCTGCAATTGACGACATTGCCATGGTTTCTATTTGTACGCCATCAAACTTTAAGTGATTACTTTGCTCATGCACTAGCGAGTCAAGTAGTAGTGCTAGGTCTTTATGGTGCTTTGCACTTATATGATCTGACTTATTTGCAGCAAACAGTATTTTATCGATATTGGGTTTAAATAAACGCTTAAAAAAGCCCGACTCGCCATAATTAAAATGTGCGAGTAATTGGTTTATTACACTACTTTGCTCTTGGAGTGTTTCGTGGCCTTCATTTAAAGCGCTGAGTACGTCTACCAACACAATTTGGCGGTCAAAGTGTTTAAAGTGCTCATTATAAAATGGCTTAACCACCTCTTTTACATAGGCGTTAAAGCGCTTAATCAAATGCGCTAAGTTAGAGCCTGGCACTACCTCATCACTTTTTATATGCTGCGCATTTACCGGAAAAAACAACAAAAGCGGCGCACCTTGTAAGTCGCCAGGCATTAGCATGCGCCCAGGTTGTAACATGGCAAGCTTAGTATCTTTTTTAAGGCCCACCAGCATACTTTGATAAAGCGCTGCAATGTGTGCAAGTAAGCCTTCATCTACAGGGGCATTTAAATCAAGCTGTTCAAGCGCGTTTAAAAATTCTGTAGAGGTATTCACACGTGGGTGCTGTAGTAACAGCGGGTATTGTTGCTCGCACCACTGACTATAGCTTTGCTCAAGCATAGGTAAATCAAGTAGCCACTCACCAGGGTAGTCAATAATATCTAAATACAGCGTAGATTGCGGCGAAAAATGCCCACGCAACCCAGATGCGCTTTGGTATTTAATCGCTAAACGCAGGGTATTAATGCGCTCGGTTGATGCAGGCCATGTAGGCTCCCCATCGCTTGGGAGCAAGGCATTAAGCGCCCGCGTATAGTCAAACGTAGGAACTTTTAACGCCTCTTGCGGCACCACTTTGGTGGCTATATGGCGGTGCTCTCGCATTACATCAAAAAACGGTAAGTTTTTATCATCGCTTTGTGTTGTAAGGTGCTTAACAAGTGCGGTAATAAACGCGGTTTTACCACTGCCACTTAGACCGGTTACGGCCAATTTTACGTGTTGATCTAAACTGCGATGAAGGGCTTTTTGGGCTGAACCTTTAATACTTTTAAAGGTTTTTTTGGCAAATGAAGTGCTACTCATAATGGGCTAGCACTTCATTGATGCTGTTAATCACCGAAAAAAGTGCTATTAAATCCTTTAAAGTTTGTTGATTTCACGGCTAACCGTAAACTCGCTTGAAGTAACATGGCGCTCCATATCTTGAAGACGCGTGTCTATTCGCGTTAAACGCTCTTTTAAGTCTTGCAATGCGCGGCGCGGTGGCTCGCCTTTTTGCCATACTTTAAATTTAACTTCTAGCGGATCGTCAGTTTTAGTTGAGCTACTAGTATGTATAGTTGTGGGGTCTTTTTTATCTAAAATAAACCACGCTGCAATATACGCTACCACAAATAATGGGCCACCCGTTAGCAGTACCGCACTAACAAAAATAATGCGAACTAACCATAACTCCATATTAAAGTAGTCACTTAATCCCGCACATACACCGGCGATTTTACCGCGCCGTGGGTCTCTTAATAATTCGCGTTTGGCACTCATACTTTGCGTCTCCATTGTGGTGACTCTTGATCGAGTAATGCTTCAAGGGTTTCTACTCTATCAGCCATTTTTTCGGCCTTATGGGCAAGTTCCAATAACTGGCGATGTTCATGCTCACTTAACCCTTGGCTCACTTGCTTTTTGCTACGGTAGTGCAAAATTAACCACAGTGGCGCAACAAAAATCATGAACAAGATAAATGGTGCAATTAGTATCTCTGGATCAAACATAATCCTCTCCTGACAATCCGTAATCGATGTTTTAAGCAGTGGGGCACTTTAAGTACCCCTTTATAAGTTATTTATCAGCTAGCTTCTTTTTAAGTTCGGCAAGCTCATCATCTATCTTTTCATTTTTTTGTAGGTCGGCAATTTCATCTGCAAGCGACTTTTTACCTAAATCGTAAGACTCTATTTGAGATTCTAGTCCATCAATTTTAGTTTCGTAGCGCTCAAAGCGATTAAGTGCATCTTCTACTTTAGAGCTATCAAGGGCTTTTTTCACTTCAAGGCGCGACTCAGCCGAACGTTGACGTAAAATAATTGCCTTTTGACGTGCTTTAGCATCGGCTAGCTTTTCTTGTAGAGTAGTGACTTCTTGCTGAAGTTTCTCAATATGAGACTCTACATGCTCAAGCTCAGACTCTACTGCTGCGACTGCTTCTGCCGACTTTTGCTTTTCAAGTAACGCTGAACGCGCTAAATCGTCGCGGTCTTTACTTAATGCAAGCTCTGCTTTGTCTTGCCAATCACTTACTTGTGCTTTTAGTGTGTCTACACGACGTACTAATTCTTTTTTCTCAGCCAGTGTTTTAGCTGACGTAGAGCGCACCTCTACCAATGTGTCTTCCATCTCTTGGATAATAAGACGAACCATTTTTTCTGGGTCTTCTGCTTTATCTAAAATGGCATTGATATTAGAATTAACAATGTCTGCAAAACGCGAAAAAATTCCCATAACATTTACCTCTGTAATATAAACTTAGTTGGTCTGCTGTAACTAGTATCAATATGCTTGCCAACTTTTTAAATTCTAAAATACACTTTATTTTCATTAAGTTAAACTAAATATACAAATTCCTTTAGTTATCCCTGATTATGAAATACACTAACTGTTAGCAAAAATGACCAAGAGTTAGGAAAAATGAGCCAATATCGCCAACAGGATAATTTACTCGGCCAATCTGATAGCTTTTTAGCTGTACTTGATCAGGTATCGCAGTTAGCTAATTTAGATAAGCCAGTGCTTATTATTGGCGAGCGAGGAACCGGTAAAGAACTTATAGCTGCCCGTTTACACTTTTTATCAAAGCGCTGGGATCAAAACTACGTAAAGCTTAACTGTGCAGCCCTTAACGAAAACCTCCTTGAAAGTGAATTATTTGGTCATGAAAGTGGGGCTTTTACCGGGGCAAGTAAACGTCACGAAGGTCGCTTTGAGCGCGCTAACAGCGGTACCTTATTTTTAGATGAATTGGCTAATACATCAGCTATGGTACAAGAAAAGCTTCTGCGCGTTATAGAATACGGTGAATTTGAGCGAGTCGGTGGTAAACACACCGTAAAGGTAGATACTCGTTTAGTGTGTGCCACCAACGAAGATTTACCCCACCTTGCTGAACAGGGCGAATTTAGAAGTGACTTACTTGACCGCTTAGCCTTTGATGTAATTACCCTGCCACCACTGCGCGAACGTCAAGACGATATTATGCTACTTGCTGAGCAATTTGCCATGAATATGGCACGCGATTTAGAGTGGGAGTTATTTAGTGGCTTTACCCGCAGCGCCACCGAAACCCTGCTAAATTACGATTGGCCGGGTAATATACGCGAGCTTAAAAATGTAGTTGAGCGAAGCTTGTATCGTCATGGTAATGAACATATTCCCGTTCACCAGATTATTTTAGACCCATTTGAAAGCCGTTTTAGACCCAAAGCACGCATTAAAGCTCCTATTGCAACACCGGTTGCCCCAGCTGAGCCTACAACACTAGCCACACCTGTTAGCGAGCTTAGTAACGAGCTTAGCGCCCCAATTGAATTTCCGTGTAGCTTAAAAGAGCGCTCTAACGAATTTGAAATAAATATGATTAATAAAGCCCTTGAGCATAGCCAATTTAATCAAAAGAAAACTGCAGAAGTACTCGGTTTAACGTATCATCAATTACGTGGTTATCTTAAAAAATACAATTTATTAGAAGATAAATAGTTAGAGGTTATGCGAGTGCATAAAATACTACTTGTTTTACTAGCCAGCACCTTAACAGGCTGCTTTGATAGTAAAGAAGAAATTATAGAAGAGAAAAACCAAGGCCTCGTTTATTGCGCCGAAGCGAACCCTGTGTCGTTTAATCCGCAAGTAACAACCACTGGCTCAACTATTGATATTATTGCTAATCAGTTATTTGACCGTTTAATTAGTATTGACCCCGTTACTGCAGATTTTAAAAGTGAGCTGGCAACCGATTGGAAAATTAGCAACGATGGAAAGTCGGTTACCTTTACGCTACGTAGAGGCGTAAAATTTCATTCTACCTCGTACTTTACCCCTACTCGCGATTTTAACGCTGATGATGTTATTTTTACCTTTAGCCGATTATTTGACGTGTACAACCCGTACCATTTTGTAGGCGATGCAAACTACCCGTATTTTCAAAGTGTGGGGCTCGATCAACTTATTCGTAAAATTGTACGCGTGTCTGACTATCAAGTGCGCTTTGAGCTATTTCACCCAGAAAGCAGTTTTTTAACGAACATGGCCACCGACTTTGCCGTGGTGCTGTCGCAAGAATACGCAATGCAATTAAAAGCGCGAGATCAAACTAATTTATTTGATCAGTACCCTATTGGCACAGGCCCCTACATTTATAAAGAGTACCGACGCGATCACTTAGTGCGCTTTTACCGCAACCCTCTTTATTGGAAGCACGATGTTGCCCTTGAACAGCTGGTTTACGACATTACGACAAACGGCACTACGCGCATAGCAAAAATGCTCACTAAAGAGTGCGATGTAACCGCGCACCCAAGTAGCGCACAACTGAGTATTTTAGCGCAACGAGACGATATAAACGTTGAAAAAGAAACCAATTTAAATATTGGTTATTGGGCCTTTAATACTGAGCGAGCCCCTTTTGATGACATTAGAGTGCGCAGAGCCCTTGCGCATGCAATTGATATAGACAAAATAATGCAAGCCGTTTATTACGGTAATGGTATACGCGCGCAATCTATTTTACCGCCGACTTCGTGGGGCTTTGAACCACAAGAAAACATGCCTATGTTTGACCCAGAGCTGGCTAAAAAACTACTCATAGAAGCGGGGTTACCTAATGGCTTTGATATGACCATTTGGGCAATGCCGGTGAGTCGAATATACAATCCTAATGCCCGCAAAATGGCTGAGCTGATGCAAAGCGATTTACGCAAAATAGGTGTTAATGTAAGTATTGTTGAATACGAGTGGAATACTTTTATTCAGCGTATAGGTGAGCACCGCCACGATAGCGTATTACTCGGCTGGGCTGCCGATACCCCCGATCCAGATAACTTTTTTAGCCCATTGCTAAGCTGCACCGCCACTTTTAGCGGTAAAAACCCAGCCAATTGGTGTAACCCACAGTTTGACTTATTGCTTACCCAAGCGCTCGACACCACCGATTTAAGCTTACGCAAGCAGTATTACGATCAGGTTCAAGCGCTCATTGTTGATCAGCTCCCGTTAGTGCCTATTGCTCATGGTATGCGTTTTCAAGCAAATAGTGCCGATGTAGAAGGGATAACCCTTGGCCCATTTGGGGCGATTTCACTCGCAAATGCGAGGAAAAAATAATGATACTTGACTATATATTACGCCGCCTTGGCTTATTTTTGTTTATGATTTTAATGCTAAGCATATTTACCTTTTCGCTTAGCTACTTGTTCCCAGGGGATCCGCTTAGCAACCTAAGTGGCATTCCTAGCGGTAATTTTTCTCAGCACAGTGAGCTTGAAGATAAATACATGTATGACAGCAACTACGTTATGCAGTATTTAGCGTTTTTAGGGCGTATATTTCAAGGTGATTGGGGCGTGTCGTTTGCCTCGGGAGATAACGTTTTTCAGCACATTTTAGATTTAATTCCAGCAACTTTAGAACTGTGTGTTTATGCGCTTATTGTATCGGTTGTGGTAGGTGTACCAGCGGGCATTTTGGCTTCAGCATACACACGCCGTTGGCCAGATAAATTAATTAGCTCTACCACCATGATTGGTTACTCTATTCCGGTTTTTTGGTTAGCGCTGTTACTTATTATGATTTTTTCGCTCAAGCTGGGCTGGTTTCCTATGTCGGGTAGAATGGGGTTACTATTTGAAATACCGCCTAATACCGGGTTTATATTAATCGATATTATGCTCGCAGGCTTCCCGTACAAAGGTGAAGCATTTATAGATGCACTGCATCACTTAACATTGCCGACCATAGTACTGGCCATGTTTCCTACCACTGTTTTAGTGCGCTTTACCCGCGACTCTATGCTTAAAGTAATGGATCAAAGCTTTATAAAAACAGCCAGGGCAAAAGGCCTTAATCGCCGCCAATTAATCATGCATCATGCGCTGCGCAATGCGCTATTGCCGGTAATAAAACAAATAGGGCTGCAATTTAGTACGCTTATTACGCTTGCCATGATAACCGAAGTTATTTTTTCTTGGCCGGGTATTGGCCGTTGGCTAATCGATAGTATTTACCAACGAGACTACCCTGCTATTCAAGGCGGTTTAATGGCGGTGTCTATGTTTGTTATTATTGCCACTATTGTTGCCGAGCTTACATATACTCTGTTCGACCCAATTTCGCGGAATCAGGCACATGGTAAAGTTTAAATTATTTTCTGAAGAGTCGAATAAATCGCCGCTAGCGCGTTTTTGGCGCAAATTTAAAAACAATCACCCCGCCTTGGTGGGGTTATGGATTTTTATGGCGTTTGCGTTATTGGCCGCCAGTGCGCCCTTTTTAGCGCCGTATGGAGTTAACCAGCAACATAGCGATGCTTTACTTATACCGCCATCATGGCGAGAAATGGGCGATGTGCGCTTTATTTTAGGCACCGATGATTTAGGACGCGATGTACTATCGCGCTTGATGAATGGCGCAACCTACACGTTTGGCTTATCGGTGGTGGCTGCATTTATTACCACCATTATTGGTGTGCTCGTAGGCACCTTTGCCGGCATTAGCCGCGGCCTTCGTTCAAGCTTTTTAAATCACTTGCTTGATATCACGCTCTCTATTCCGTCTTTGCTATTGGCGATTATTATTATCGCAGTGCTTGGGCCGGGCTTAATGAATACAGTGTGGGCTATTATATTGGCGTTATTACCGCAATTTATTCACTCTATTCGTAATTTAATTGTTGATGAGCTAAGCAAAGACTACATTACTGCTTTTAGGCTTGATGGTGCCTCTAACTGGCATATTTTGTCGCGGGGTATTTTTCCTAATATTTATGAGCACATTGTGGTTATTTTTACCACCGCGCTTTCTACTGCTATTTTAGATATTGCCGCCTTAGGCTTTTTAAAACTAGGTGCACAGCCCCCTACTACCGAATGGGGCGCCATACTGGCTGAGAATTTAGGCCTTATATATTTAGCACCTTGGACCGTTGCGCTACCGGGTGTATTATTATTTTTAGCGGTTTTGTCTACCAATTTAGTAGGTGATGGCCTACGAAAAGTGCTTAAAGCACGTAAGGCTGATTAAATGCAATTACTCGACGTTAGAAATTTAACCATAGAGCTGCGTACCTCAGAAACGGTAATTCGCGCTGTAGACAGAGTCAGCTTTAGCCTAAAAGAAGGTGAAGTACATGGCTTGGTGGGTGAGTCGGGCTCTGGTAAAAGCTTAATAGCCAAAGCCATTGTTGGAGTACTTAACGAACGCTGGCATATAACAGCCGATAGAATGCATTGGCGCGGTGTTGATTTAATGCGCTTAACCCCAGAGCAACGCAGAAAAACAGTCAGCCAAGACATTGCGATGATTTACCAAGACCCTAGCCGCTGCCTTGACCCGACCGCTAAAATATTTGACCAAATAGCCGAAACACTGCCTGAAACATCCACTAAAGGCTTTTTTTTAAAGCGCAATAGAGAACGTAAAGACCGCGTAAAAGCACTTATCCATAAAGTGGGTATTAAAAACCACGACGCTGTGCTTGATAGTTACCCGCACGAGCTCTCAGAAGGCGTGTGCCAAAAGGTGATGATTGCCATGGCCATAGCGCGCACTCCTAAGCTACTAATTGCTGATGAGCCGACTACAGCGCTTGAAAGCACCACCCGTGCACAGGTATTTAGGTTGCTAAAAAGCTTAAATCAATTAAAAAACATGTCTATTTTGATGATTTCTCATGAGCTTGAAGAAATAGCCGACTGGTCGCACGGTATTCATGTTTTATATTGTGGGCAAATGGTTGAAGCCGGCCCAACGCAACGTATTTTTCGCCAGCCTCGCCACCCTTACACGCAAGCGTTATTAAAAAGCTTACCCAATTATGAGCAAGGCTTGGCACACAAAGAACCCTTTTATGCACTTAAAGGCACTATCCCTACTTTGCAACATTTACCTATAGGTTGCCGATTAGGCCCACGCTGCCCTCAAGCACAAAAAGAATGTGTAATTACCCCTGCACTTACTAAGCACCATGGGCACAGCTATGCGTGTCATTTTCCGCTTATTAAGGAGATGAAGTAATGCAACCGGTATTAAAAGTACAAGCGCTTTGTAAAACCTTTAACATACGTGCCGGTTTATTTAGCCGCAAAAAATTTGAGGTACTAAAAAATATCTCTTTTTGTGTGGGCAAAGGCGAAACAATCGCAGTAATCGGTGAAACCGGTGCGGGTAAAAGTACACTCGCTAAATTACTCGCAGGGGCAGATAGCGCCGACAGTGGGCAAATTTTATTAGAAAGTAATATTATTGAAGATGACGGCGTGCGCGATGATCAATGTCGACATATCCGCATGATATTCCAAGACTCCGCTGCCTCGCTCAATCCGGGTCTCACCATAGGTGATATGCTAGATGATTGCTTGCAGTATAATACCGATTCAGACCAACTGGCTCGCCAAGAAAAAATAGATGCCACGCTTTCTAAAGTGGGGCTGCTAATCGATCATCAACATTATTACCCTCACATGTTTAGTGTAGGCCAATTGCAGCGTGTAGCGTTGGCGCGGGCGCTCATTTTAGACCCTAAAGTGGTGGTGCTTGATGAAGCACTGTCGGCTTTAGATCCCTCCGTTCGTGCGCAAACAGTTAACTTATTACTTAAGCTGCAAAAAGAAACCGGTTTAACTTATGTACTCATTACGCACCATTTAAGTTTAGTGCGCCATATCAGCGATCAGCTAGTAGTGCTTGAAAAAGGTGAGGTAGTAGAATATGGGCGTACCGAAGAGGTGTTTCAAAATCCGCAATCAAAAGTAACACAGCGCCTAATATGCTGTTAATTCTAAGCTTATATTTATAAAACAATACTGCCTAATCATTTTACTAAGCACATTGAAGTTATAAAAAAGGCGCGTTACTTATAAAGTAACGCGCCTTTTTTAATGTATCGCGATTATTCTGCTGCTTGCTCTACCACGGGTAGATTTAGCTCAGCTTTAGCCTTTAAAGACTCAATAAACGCTAAGTAGTTTTTGTTAGCTTGCGCCATAGTAATGTTTTGCTGTACTTGCGGGTCGATATTTGCGGTTACTTGCGCATCGCTTACCGATTTAAGTGCAACAATTGCCGCATCACCGTTGTTTAAATCAACCACGTCTGTGCTTGGTGCATCATTAGGACGAGGCATTTTAAACGCTTGCGTTACAATAGCAGGCGAAACCGTGTAGCTTTGACGCGTTAAGCTCGCTTCTTCACGTACCGTTAGGTTTTGCTCACTGGCCACATCGCTTAGCGTTTTACCTGCTTGAACTTGTGCAAATAACTCACGAGCTTTTTCTTTAGCAAGTGTTGATGCTTTTTCATTAACTAAACGTGTTTTGATTTGCTCACTCACTTGTGCAAGCGGTTTAGTTGCAGATGGCTCGTATTTATTTACACGTACTACAATAACGTGCTCATCACCTAGCTCAATCACTTCTGAGTTTACTTTATCTTCAAGTAATTCTACTGAGAACAACTGAGAAATTACCGCAGGTGTATTAAGTGGCTCTGGCAATGCATTACGTGCAACAAGTGGCGTGGTTTTAACTTCAACGTCTGCCACTTCTGCTACATCGTCTAAACGGTCAGAAATCTCAAATGCTAAGGCACCCATTTCTGTTTGCTTTTCGTAAAACGCATCTACTTTTTCAGTTTGCTCAAGCTCTGCACGTAAGTCGGCTTTTACGTCGTCATACGCTTTCACTTGCTCTGGCTGTAAGTCAGTAAGTTTAATAATGTGATAACCAAACTCTGATGCTACAACCTCTGAAATATCACCTTTGTTTTGAAGCGCAAATGCAGCATCTTCAAAAGCAGGGTCCATTACATCGCGCTCAATCCACTCTAGGTCGCCGCCCATTTCGCCACTCACAACATCATCAGATGATGACTCTGCAAGCTGTGCAAAATCAGCACCTTGTTCTAACTGCTCATGTAATGCGTTGGCTTTTTCAAACGCGGCATCATCATCTTCGCTGTTATCAATTAAAATGTGTGATACACGGCGTTTTTCAGGCTCGATGTATTGTGCTTTATTTTGCTCATAATACGCTTTTACGTCGTCTTCTGTTACCGACTCTACGGTGATATCTTGTGCTTTGAGCTCAATGTAATCAACCGATACACGCTCTGGCGATAAAAATTGTGATGCGTTTAGCTCGTAGTAATCAGCAATTTCTTGCTCAGATACGTCTACGTTTGCTTGTAACGCTTCTTTGCTTAAAACAAGGTAGTCTATGCTACGCGTTTGCTGCTGCAGGGCTGCAGCGCGTTTAAGCTCGTTTTCAAGTGCAAACTCAGTACCAGCAACCGCAGACACTAATTGGCTGCGTGTCATATCTTTACGTAAGTACTCACGAAAAGCATCTGGTTGAAAGTTCATTTGACGAATTACTTGTAGGTAACGGTCGTTATTAAATTTTTCACCAATTTGAAAGTACGGTAGTTCTAAAATTGTTTTACGTACGCTGTCGTCGCTTACGCGAAGGCCTAAATCTGCCGCTAATTGTGATTGCAATTCTTGTTGTACTAAGCGGTCAATTACACCTTGACGAATTTGCGCCATGTAATTTGGATCTGCACTGATTTGTGCAAAGTATTCGCCAAATTGTTGCTCTAAACGGCTACGTTCGTTTTGATAAGCACGATTAAATTCGGTTTGGCTAATTTTAATTCCATTTACTTCAGCAACGGGTTGTTCTGGGGTTTGACCTAAGTAACTACCGATCCCTGCTAAGGCAAAAGATAAAATCACCGCGCCTAAAATTATTTTGGCTACAGGACCCTGTGAGCCCTCTCTGATTTTCTCAAGCATTTGTTTATCTCTTATTGATCAAGGTATTTTACCTTGTCATATGTAAAAAAAGCGTATCTTACCAGATACGCTTTTTCACTTGAAGTAACTGGCGGTGAAGTTACTTAATTCATCGATTAGAATAATTAAGCTTATATACACTCGCCATAACTAATCTGTATTTAAACAGTGATTAGTTTACTGCGTCTTTCAGCGCTTTACCGGCTTTGAAAGAAGGAATATTTGCCGCAGCGATTTGGATAGTTTCACCAGTTTGTGGGTTACGGCCTGAACGAGCAGCACGCTCGCGTACTGAGAAAGTACCAAAACCTACAAGTGCAACTGAATCGCCATCTTTAAGCGCTCCAGATACAGACTCGATGAATGAATCTAGTGCACGACCTGCAGCCGCTTTAGAAATGTCAGCGTCAGCTGCGATTTGATCGATTAATTGAGATTTATTCACAATATCATCCTCTTTCATTGTTATTATCAAGAGCGATTGTTTTTTAAACTAACATCACTTTTTTGAAAATTTTAGAGCAAACTTTTAATGCTCACATGATTATATTTTTCTTAAGCCTAGGCCCCATAAGGGCTAGGCTCGAAAACCAGTGCTTAACTTATCATACCGATTAGATTTGAAAAGCCCTTTAAAGCACTTTTTTTGGGTTTTTTATTGGTTTTTCGGTGTTTCGACTGAAAAACTCTCAACAGGATGCACTAAAGCTAACTTTAATACTTCATCAATCCACGTAACTGGGTGAACATCTAAGCCTGCCAGTACGTTATCTGGGATCTCTTTTAAGTCACGTTCGTTAATTTTAGGAATGATGACTGTTTTAATTCCACCACGGTGTGCAGCAAGTAGTTTCTCTTTTAAACCACCAATAGGCAGTACTTCACCGCGCAGTGTTATTTCACCTGTCATTGCTACATCGGCTTTAACGGGGTTACCTGTTAAACTCGATACTAAACCCGTTACCATTGCTGCACCGGCACTTGGGCCATCTTTAGGGGTCGCACCCTCTGGTACATGCACATGAATGTCGCGTTTTTCGTAAAAATCGTTATTAATACGGAACGTATCAGCACGATTACGAACCACCGTCATGGCCGCTTGTATCGACTCTTGCATTACATCGCCCAGTGAGCCTGTGTAGCTTAATTTGCCTTTACCTGGCACAGCCGCACATTCAATGGTCAGTAAATCGCCGCCTACTTCGGTCCACGCCAAGCCTGTTACCTGACCAATGCGATCGCCGTCTTCAGCTTTACCGTAGTCGTAGCGCTGTACACCTAAAAACTCTTCTAGGTTATCTTGATTGATAGTGACTGTTTTAGTCTCTTTATCAAGTAAGATATTTTTAACGGCTTTACGACAGAGTTTAGATACTTCGCGCTCTAAATTACGTACGCCCGCTTCACGCGTGTAGTAACGAATAATGCCAATAATTGCACTGTCTTCTATTACTAGCTCAGAAGGTTTTAAACCATTGCGTTTAACTTGCTTAGTAATTAAGTGCTCTTTTGCAATGTTTAGCTTTTCATCTTCGGTGTAACCCGATAAGCGAATAACTTCCATTCTGTCCAATAGTGGACCAGGGATATTAAAGCTGTTTGATGTTGCTACAAACATTACATCCGATAAATCGTAATCAACTTCTAAGTAGTGATCAGCAAAGTGGCTGTTTTGCTCCGGATCGAGCACCTCTAATAATGCTGATGCTGGGTCGCCGCGCATATCAGATGACATTTTGTCGATTTCATCTAACAAGAATAATGGGTTTTTAACGCCCACTTTTGTCATGTTTTGAATCAGCTTACCTGGCATAGAGCCAATGTAAGTACGACGATGGCCACGAATTTCAGCTTCGTCACGTACACCACCTAACGCCATACGAACATATTTACGACCCGTAGAGCGTGCAATAGACTGCCCTAGTGACGTTTTACCTACACCCGGTGGTCCTACTAAACATAAAATAGGCCCTTTAAGCTTATTAGTACGTTGTTGCACCGCGAGGTATTCAATTATGCGTTCTTTAACTTTATCTAAGCCGTGGTGATCGCTATCAAGAATTTTTTGCGCGCCTGCTAAGTCTTTTTTCACTTTAGAGCGTTTTTTCCATGGTACGTTAATTAACGTATCAATGTATGAACGCACTACAGTGGCCTCTGCAGACATTGGCGACATCATTTTAAGCTTATTAAGCTCAGCTGATGCTTTTTCTTTCGCTTCTTCTGGCATACCTGATTCTTCAATACGCTTTTTAAGCGCTTCAAATTCGTCAGGTACATCATCAAGCTCACCAAGTTCTTTTTGAATGGCTTTCATTTGCTCGTTGAGGTAGTACTCGCGCTGAGACTTTTCCATCTGCTTTTTCACGCGGGTACGAATTTTTTTCTCAACTTGCAATAAGTCTATTTCACCTTCCATCAGTGCCATTAAGTATTCTAAGCGCTCTGTAACGCTTGAAATTTCTAACACTTTTTGTTTTTCAGGCACTTTTAATGGCATATGCGCTGCCATTGTATCGGCAAGGCGTGCTGGCTCATCAATGCCTGAAACAGAGGTTAATACCTCAGGTGGAATTTTTTTATTAAGTTTTACATAGCCTTCAAACTGGCTAACAGCGCTGCGGATGAAAATATCTTGCTCTTGCTCATCCACTGAATCAGATTCGATGAACTGAGCATTCGCTACAAAAAACTCATCGTTATCTACAAATTCTTCAATTTGTGCGCGCTGCGTACCTTCAACTAAAACTTTAACTGTACCGTCTGGTAACTTTAATAACTGAAGTACAGTAGCAATAGTACCGATACGGTAAATATCGTCTTGCTCAGGTTCGTCTACAGTTGCATCTTTTTGTGCAACCAAGAAAATTTGTTTGTCTTTATCCATTGCCGCTTCGAGGCATTTTATTGATTTTTCACGGCCTACAAAAAGCGGGATCACCATATGCGGATATACCACAACATCGCGCAGTGCTAACACTGGGATTTCGACTCGATCGGTTCTCTCAAGCGTCATTATAGTTTCTCTTCGCACTTCATTTATTTAAAAGATTACTCAAGTATATGGGGATAATCTAATTAAAGTTCAACAATTTTCCCCAACTCGTTCAAATTAATTATAAAAAAAGGAGCCTAAGGCTCCTTTTTTATACAAATAGCTTAAAAACTACTCTGATGCAGCTTTATCTTGATTATTGTTTTCATAAATCAAGATTGGGTCAGATTCACCTTTAATCACGGTTTCATCTATAACCACTTTGCTTACATCATCCATTGATGGCAGCTCATACATAGTATCAAGGAGTACGCCTTCAACAATTGAGCGAAGTCCGCGAGCACCTGTTTTACGCTCCATTGCTTTGTGAGCAATAGCGCTTAGTGCATCATCACGGAACTCTAATTCAACGTCTTCCATACCAAACAATACAGAGAACTGTTTAGTAATGGCGTTTTTAGGTTCACTTAATATTTGTACAAGTGCCGCTTCATCAAGCTCAGTTAATGTAGCAACAACAGGTAAACGACCAATAAACTCAGGAATTAAGCCGTACTTAACTAAATCTTCTGGCTCTACGTCTTTAAATGTTTCGCTTAAAGAGCGGCTCGACGCTGACTCTTTAACGTTAACACCAAAGCCAATTCCGGTATTTTTATGGCTACGCTGTTCGATTACTTTATCTAGGCCTGCAAAGGCACCACCACAGATAAATAAAATCTTAGAGGTATCAACCTGTAAAAACTCTTGCTGCGGGTGCTTACGACCACCTTGTGGTGGTACTGAGGCAACCGTGCCTTCAATTAGTTTAAGCAGCGCTTGTTGTACGCCCTCACCCGACACGTCGCGTGTAATAGATGGGTTATCTGATTTACGTGAAATTTTGTCAATTTCATCAATGTAAACAATACCACGTTGCGCTTTTTCTACGTCGTAGTCACATTTTTGTAGCAGTTTTTGAATGATGTTTTCTACATCTTCACCTACATAACCGGCTTCGGTTAGTGTAGTTGCATCTGCCATAGTAAACGGTACATCAAGTAAACGCGCAAGTGTTTCTGCCAGTAATGTTTTACCACTACCTGTAGGGCCAATAAGCAAAATGTTACTTTTACCTAGTTCTACTTCTTGCTTTGTAGATTGGTTGCGTAGGCGCTTGTAGTGATTGTATACCGCTACAGACAATACTTTTTTAGCATGGTCTTGACCAATTACGTAGTCATCTAAGTGATTACGAATTTCTTTTGGCACAGGTAGTTTATCAGACGAATTATGCTTAGGAGCAATGTCTTTGATTTCTTCCCTGATAATATCGTTACACAGCTCTACACATTCATCACAAATGTATACTGAAGGACCTGCAATTAATTTACGCACTTCGTGTTGGCTTTTGCCACAAAAAGAGCAGTATAACAATTTATTACTTTTGTCGCCGTCTGTAGGAGTGTCAGACATTCAGCTACCTCTTTTATACGTTGGCTGCCAAATAAGGTTGGCAACTATTTCAAATTCGCTTTTAACTATACCAAAATTTACTGGTTTTCGCATAGTAACTCAAAGTGGCAAGCAATTATTTGCTTGCCTACACGCTTACTTGCTTTCGCGACTTGTAAACACTGAGTCAACCAGGCCGTAATCTACAGCTTGTGATGCACTCATAAAGTTATCACGGTCAGTATCGCGTGAAATAACATCTAATGGCTGGCCTGTATGCTCTGCCATTAAGCGGTTAAGTTTGTCTTTAATAGACAGAATTTCTTTAGCGTGTATTTCAAAGTCAGATGCTTGACCTTGGAAACCACCTAACGGTTGGTGAATCATTACACGTGAGTTTGGTAAACAAAAACGCTTACCTTTAGCGCCAGCAGTAAGCAAAAATGCGCCCATGCTTGCCGCTTGGCCAACACAAATTGTACTTACATCTGGTTTGATGAAGTTCATTGTATCGTAAATTGCCATACCAGCGGTTACCGAACCACCTGGTGAATTAATATATAAAAAGATATCTTTTTCAGGGTTCTCTGATTCTAAAAATAGCATTTGCGCTAAAATTAGGTTTGCCATGTTGTCTTCAACTTGGCCCGTTAAAAAGATAATTCGCTCTTTTAATAGACGCGAATAAATGTCATACGAGCGCTCACCTTTAGCTGTTTGTTCAACAACCATAGGGACTAATGCATTTAGGGGATCTGTCATACCAGTGTTCATACTTTTTTAATTCCTTATGCGCTTATGCTTTTTCTTACTAAAGGAAGCATAGTTATCATTTTTCGCAAATTATGGGGCACAAACTAAAATGGCCCGGGCACACTGCATAAACAGAGTAACACGAGCCATTTAATCGTTAGCGAGCGCTTAAGTCAATGACTTATTAAGCACCTTGCTGAGGATTCATGATGTCATCAAATGCTTTTTCAACGTCAGACACGTTTGCTTTAGCTAAAATAGCTTCAACAGCTTGCTCTTCCATTGCAACATTACGCATTTGCTGCATAAGTTGATCATTTGCTTTGTAGTATTCTACTACTTCAGTTGGATCTTCATAAGCAGATGCAACTGTAGCAATTAATGCTTCAACTTTTTCATCATCAACTTTGATATCGTTTGCTTTGATCACTTCACCTAGTAATAGGCCAGTTTTAACGCGAGTTACAGCTTGCTCGTGGAACAATTCAGCTGGAAGCTCAGGCATGTTTTTAGCATCGCCACCAAAACGTTGAGCTGCTTGCTGACGTAGTGCGTCAACTTCTTGATCAATAAGTGCTTTAGGCACTTCGATTTCGTTGTTTTCTAAAAGACCTTTAATCGCTTGGTCTTTCACGTTAGCTTTAACCGCTTGGTCTAACTCACGTGTCATGTTCTTTTTAACTTCTTCTTTAAGCGCGTCTACGCCGCCTTCGGTAACACCGAACTTAGTTGCAAACTCTTCGCTTAATTCAGGTAGCTCTTGTGCTTCAACTTTTTTCACTGTGATAGTGAATTGAGCCGCTTTACCTTTCAGGTTTTCAGCGTGGTAATCTTCAGGGAAAGTTACATCAGCAACTACTTCTTCGCCTGCTTTTTTACCAACGATGTTGTCTTCAAAACCTGGGATCATACGACCTTGGCCAAGCTCAAGTGGGAAGTCTTCAGCTTTGCCGCCTTCAAACTCTTCACCGTCGATAGTACCTACGAAATCAACTGTTACACGGTCGTTTTCGCCAGCAGCTGCGTCAACATCAGCCCAAGAAGCGTGTTGCTTACGAAGTGTTTCTAGCATGTTTGCTAAGTCTTCGTCAGTTACTGTTACTGCTGGTTTTTCTACTGCAATTTTGTCTAAACCTTGAACTTCAACTTCAGGGTATACTTCAAACGTTGCTGTAAACTCTAAATCTTTACCTGCTTCAAGTGATTTAGGTGCAAATGATGGTGCGCCAGCAGGGTTAATTTTTTCAGCAACAATTGCTTCAATGTAGTTACGCTGCATTACTTCGCCAGCTACTTCTTGACGAACCGCAGGTCCAAAACGCTTGTTAATTACTGAAACTGGTACTTTACCAGCACGGAAGCCATCGATACGCTGCGTTTTTGACAGTTGTTGTAAGCGTTTTTTTACTTCGGTCTCAACGTTCTCTGCAGGAACGGTGATGGTCAGACGGCGCTCAAGGCCTTGAGTCGTCTCAACAGAAACTTGCATGATTTACCTCAATATTCAATTTTGGCGACTGTTCGCCTTCCTTACAAACAAAGTAATCTTCATGAGTCTTGATAAATTTTAAAGCGATTTTTCACTAAAAAGCATCCGTCACTACCATGAGATCCCATTGCTGCTCTGCCCTTCGGGCACTATGTTAAACAATAGACGCGGCATTATAACCTAATAATTATGATAGTCGAGTGTAGGGGGCAATTATTTGGACTAGTTTAGCTACGATCGAGACCAACTGCGTAAAAAACAGACTAACTGGTACGTTAAAGCGATATTTTAGTAGGAAGTAAATAGAAGTTATTGCTGAGTGATTACTCGTTTACTTTCTTTAAGGTTAAGAAAGTGGTCGGCGATGCAGGATTTGAACCTGCGACCCCTTGGACCCAAACCAAGTGCGCTACCAAACTGCGCTAATCGCCGATAATCGTGTTGAATACTTAAATGTTGAATTTAAGACCACTTATGAGAAAGTGGTCGGCGATGCAGGATTTGAACCTGCGACCCCTTGGACCCAAACCAAGTGCGCTACCAAACTGCGCTAATCGCCGATACTCGAAGTAAATTGGGGTGACTGATGGGGCTCGAACCCACGACAACCGGAATCACAATCCGGGGCTCTACCAACTGAGCTACAATCACCACGGTATTTACTTTGTTTTCAAATGGCGCACCCGGAAGGATTCGAACCTTCGACCAACGCCTTAGAAGGGCGTTGCTCTATCCAGCTGAGCTACGGGCGCATCGAAAACTTCATAGTTTGCCTGTAAGCTATTCTATTATAAAAATAAAAGAAGTGGTCGGCGATGCAGGATTTGAACCTGCGACCCCTTGGACCCAAACCAAGTGCGCTACCAAACTGCGCTAATCGCCGATGCTTACGATTGCCTGCGAGTGACCTCGTTGACAACGGGGTGCATAATAGTGATTTGCCAGGGAGAGGTCAAACGTTTTTTGCATAAAATAAATCAATCGGTCATTTTTAGTTCATAATGGTTAAATATTGCAAAACTAAGCTGAAATTTAGACGCTTTTTTTGAAAACACCTGTTTATAACCTAAAAGCAACTTGGCGCTTCGGGCCTTTTCTGCGAAAATAGCCTGCATATTAAAAAAGCATTAATAAAATTAATTTTTTGCATACACCCCTCTTTATATGCAGATGCTTTTAAAATATAAGTATCGAAGTTTATTTAACCCCAATTAAAGGTCCCCCATGACGGCAAACATCATTGATGGTAAGGCAATCGCAAAACAAGTACGTAGTGCAGTGGCTGAGCGCGTAAGCGAACGCGTTGCAAACGGTTTACGTGCACCCGGTTTAGCAGTAGTACTGGTAGGGCTTGACCCTGCAAGCCAAGTTTACGTTGGCTCTAAGCGTAAAGCGTGTGAAGAAGTAGGATTTATTTCAAAGTCATTTGATTTACCAGCGCAAACCAGCGAAGAAGAACTACTAGCATTAATTGATGAGCTAAATAACGATGGCGAAGTAGATGGTATTTTGGTGCAACTACCGCTACCTGAAGGCCTAGATGCTGAAAAGATTTTAGAACGTATTACACCACATAAAGATGTAGACGGTTTTCACCCTTACAATATTGGCCGCTTAGCGCAACGTATGCCGGCGCTGCGCCCATGTACACCCAAAGGGATTATTACCTTATTAGATTCAACGGGCGTGCGTTACAAAGGGATGCATGCGGTAGTTGTTGGTGCCTCTAATATTGTTGGTCGCCCTATGTCGCTTGAGTTATTACTTGCCGGTTGTACTACAACGGTATGTCACAAATTTACACAAGACTTAGAAACCCATGTGCGCCGCGCAGACTTATTAGTAGTGGCCGTAGGTAAACCTGAATTTATACCTGGTGAGTGGGTAAAAGAAGGTGCGATTGTGATTGATGTAGGTATTAACCGTTTAGATACAGGCAAGTTAGTGGGCGATGTTCAGTACAGTACTGCAGAGCAAAAAGCTGATTTTATTACTCCTGTACCGGGTGGCGTTGGCCCAATGACTGTAGCAAGTTTAATTGAAAATACCCTCGAAGCATGTGAAAAATACCACAGTTAATTTAATGCCTTAGTATTAAAAAAGGGTTGCCAACTGGCAACCCTTTTTAGTTTAAAAGCTACTTTAACGCATTTACGCTTTACGCCATGTTGTTTTACCTGCTGAGTCTTCAAGCACGACACCGAGTGCATTAAGTGCATCACGTGCTTCATCTGCAGCGGCCCAATCTTTGTTTGCGCGCGCTTCATTACGTTTTACAATCAGCGATTCGATAGTGGCCACTTCATCATCATCTTGCCCGCCTTGCAAAAACGATTCAGGTGCTTGCTGGGCAACACCAAGCACTTCGCCTATGCTGCGTAGCACAAATGCTAATTGCCCTGCTTGCTGTGTATCGGTGTCTTTAACACGGTTTAGCTCTTTAGCCAGTTCAAATAAAACCGGTAACGCCTCTGGTGTATTAAAGTCATCATTCATGGCTTTTCTAAATTTAGCCACGTACTCATTGTTTTCAATATCGCACGTTATTGGCTCAACACCACGAAGTGCTGTGTAAATACGTTCAAGCGATGAACGTGCTTGATCTAAATTCTCTTGCGAGTAATTTAGCTGGCTACGGTAATGCCCAGAGATTAAAAAGTAACGAACTGATTCAGCGTCATATGTTTTTAATACCTCACGCACAGTAAAAAAGTTGTCTAATGATTTAGACATTTTTTCTTTATTTACTTGTACCATGCCTGTATGGATCCACGTATTTACATACTTGCCATTGTTTGCACAGCATGATTGCGCAATTTCGTTTTCGTGATGCGGAAACTGTAAATCAGAGCCGCCACCGTGAATATCAAAATGCTCGCCTAAATGCTTTGAGCTCATTGCTGAACATTCTATATGCCAACCCGGACGCCCTTCTCCCCACGGAGATGACCAAGAAGGCTCGCCTGCTTTTGCTTTTTTCCACAATACAAAATCAAGCGGATCGTCTTTATCTTGTGCAACCTCTACGCGAGAGCCTGCTTGGAGCATACTTAAATCTTGCTGCGATAGTGCGCCGTACTGCTCAAACGTAGAAACATCAAAAAGCACGTCGCCGTCGTTTGCTACGTATGCATGGCCCTTTGCAATTAAGCGCTCAACCATTTCGATAATTTCATCCATATGGTTTGTAACCGTAGGTTCAATATCTGGGCGCAGCATGTTTAGGCTATCAAAGTCTTCGTGCATGGCTTGGGTCATACGCAAAGTTAGGTCATTAATTGACTCGCCATTTTCGTTTGCGCGTTTAATTATTTTATCATCTACGTCGGTAATATTACGTACGTATTTTAAGTCGTAACCAAGGTGGCGAAGGTAGCGGACAATAACATCAAACCCGACAAATGTACGCGCATGACCGATATGACAAAAATCATAAATGGTGATACCACACACATACATGTCGATTTTGCCTTCGACCATAGGTTTAAACTGCTCTTTTTGTCGCGTGAGTGTGTTGTATATTTGTACCATTTACTTTTAGTCCTTGACTGTTTGCTGAGTTGGCTATGTTAACACTTGAAAAGCCCCCGCTCTAGCGCTTTTTATACCCAAACCACCTCAATGCGCGTGTTTAAGTTGGAATTAAAACCAATTTTGGCGAGGTCTTGATTGTGTGTAATAGAGGTTCTGTTGTTAAAATTAATAACACTGTAAAAATCAGTTTTAAACCACTCTGTTTATTGCTTAACAGGCTCTTGCTCTGTGCATGGTTATATATTGAGAGAAAATACCACAACGGCAAAATACCGCCACGACATTAACCCCCTGTAAAACGCACAAGTATATACCTTGGGCAGCTTTGGATATATTGAACAAGCACTTTGTTTATCTTAGTTAACTAAGATAAAATAGCGCGACTAATTAAA
Source organism: Pseudoalteromonas sp. GABNS16E (assembly GCF_028598715.1). Lineage (NCBI taxonomy): Bacteria > Pseudomonadati > Pseudomonadota > Gammaproteobacteria > Alteromonadales > Pseudoalteromonadaceae > Pseudoalteromonas > Pseudoalteromonas sp. GABNS16E. The sequence continues at coordinate 23,237 of NZ_JAQREZ010000006.1, read as the reverse complement.
CCAGATATAGGAAACCACATGGTTGTTCTACACACTAACTTTGGTGACATCACCATTAAAATGTTTGAGCAAGAAGCTCCAAACACAGTTAAAAACTTTTTAGAGTACGCAAACTCAGGTTTTTACAACGGCACTATTTTTCACCGCGTAATTGACGGCTTTATGGTGCAAGGCGGTGGATTTGTACCTGGTATGGAACAAAAAGACGTTAACGACCCAATTCAAAACGAAGCAAATAATGGCCTATCTAATAAAGTAGGTACATTAGCAATGGCGCGTACACCTGATCCACATTCAGCAACAGCCCAATTTTTTATTAACGTTAACGACAACGACTTTTTAAACCACAGCAGCGAAACTTCGCAAGGCTGGGGTTACTGTGTATTTGCTGAAGTAGTTGAAGGCATGGACGTAGTAAATAAAATTAAAGGTGTAGCAACAGGCAGCGCTGGTTTTCACCAAGACGTACCGCTTGAAAATGTAATCATCGAAAACGTTACTGTAAGCTAAACGTTTACTCATACACTGAGTAATTAAGCGGGCATGGTACATTATGTATGCGCCCGCTTTTATTTAACCTAACTAGATGCCTCTATGACTTCTCAAACCTACTTTATTGCAGACTTACACCTAAGTGAAAACCGCCCAGATATTAGCGAGGCTTTTTATCGCTTTATAAATACACACATTATTGGTAAGCCCGTAGATGCACTGTATATTTTAGGTGATTTTTTTGAAGTATGGGTTGGGGATGACTACGTAACAGAATTGGCTAGTGAGGTTGCAAAGCATTTAAAAGCCGTTAAAGATGGCGGTACACCAGTGTACTTTATACACGGTAATCGCGATTTTATTATGCGTGAGCAATACGCTAAACGCGCAGGTATGGTATTGCTAAACGAGCAAACGGTTATAGATTTATATGGCACTCCCACTGTTATTTTGCACGGTGATGAAATGTGTACTCAAGATATTGAGTATCAAAAGTTTCGTAAAAAAAGTCGCGGTTGGTGGTGGCCTAAATTAATGTTAGCAATGCCACTATGGTACAGAAAAAAAATTGCTCGCAATGCCAGAGAAAAAAGCAAATTAAGCCAAGCCGACAAACCCATAGAAATTTTAGACGTAGTAGATGACGCCGTACTAGCGATGTTTGCCAAGTATAATGTAAGCAACATGATACACGGCCACACCCACCGCCCTAACGTACACACTTACACTGTAGGTAAGCAAACACTAACACGCACTGTGCTTGGTGATTGGTATACTCAAGGCTCATATTTAGTGGTTACTCCACAAGGTCAAAAACTCATTAATACGCCCTTCGCATAATCTCAAATCCTGACTATTATTTAAGTACTTTTTGGTAATAGGATAAGGATATATGTATAAAGCTATTTATTGTTTGGTGCTTTGTTGCATTTTTTCCAAAGGGTACGCCTCAGAAAATTGGCAGCTTGTCGCCGAAAACTCCCCACCCTATATTGGTGAGCGCTTAATTGATAACGGCTGGGTTACTGCCTTAACTAAAGCGGCCTTAGCTAATCAAAATATTAATAACGACATAGAGTTTACCAGCTGGAACAGAGCGCTGGAGCTTACCAAAATAAATAAAAAAGATGCAATTTTAGGCGCTTTTTATACAAAGTCGCGTACTGATCTTTTTTATTATTCGCGCCCACTTGCTAACGTATACGTTGGACTATTTAAGCTCAAAGACAGACAAATAAACTATGACGGCAGTATGGACTCTTTACAGCCATACAGTATTTGTAAAGGCGTTGGCTACGCAGTAAGTGAAGTTTTTTCTGAAAGTAATGGCCTGGCAGTAACCTCAACTCGCGGGTTAATTAACAGTTTATATATGCTTCAAAAAGGACGAATAGACTTAGTAGCAGGCACTAAAGAAGTGGGTGAATACTGGTTAAAAAACACCGAAAAGCTTAATGAACCCGGCGCGCCACAAGTTGAATATATTTCGCCCGATTTAGAGCATCATCAACTGCATGTTATGTTTCCAAAGTCTGACCCTGATGCAAAACAAAAAAGAGACGCGCTTGAACAAGGCTTTTCTACTATTTTATACAATGGCACCGCAAAAGAGCTATTAGTAAAACATGGCTTTTCTCAAAGCACGGCGCTTGAGCTCATAGACTTTATAGAAAGAAGTAGCACACCTAACTAACCGGTGTGCTTGAAGAGCTAAATAACACTGCTTTAATTAGTAACTAGTGCAGGAGCGCCACTGTGAAATTTAAAGTCTTCATCAGGGCTAGTGATCAAATCAGCCTCAATTTTACCAAAAAAGTCGACTCGCTCAGTAATATCAAAATCAGCAATTTCTTGTGCCAGTGTTAAGTAATCTTGATAATGGCGCGCCTCAGAGCGAAGCAATGAAATATAAAAATCGCCTAAGCGTTTATCAACATGTGGAGCAAGTGCAGCAAAACGCTCACATGAGCGAGCCTCAATATAAGCACCTACAATTAGTTTATCGACTAATGCATTAGGCTCAAACGTTTTAACGTTACGTAGCATCCCTTTAGCGTAACGACACGGTGTAATACTGCGGTACTCTACTCCATACTCGTCCATTATTTCGAGCACTTGGTAAAAGTGATGTAATTCTTCTTTTATTAGCATCACCATTTTATCTATTAAATCTTGCCCGTAAGGTGAGTTAGACTTTGGGATAATAGATTTTGTAAGTTTATTTTTAGCCGCTAAATCACGCCAATTACCTTCGCGTTTATAAATAAGTGTTTCAAAGGGCTTTAGCCATTCAAGTAATGCATCGCTGCTGTCTTTATCTACCGCGTACTTACGAATTAAAAACATTGCACTTTGCGCTGCTTTTAACTCACAAATTAAGTGATCGATTAAAATAACCGATAAATTTTCTTTTTTTACTGCCTCAATAACCCATTCATTTGGGGTTTCACACAATAAAAAATTATTAATAGGGGCTAAAAGTTCGCTATGTGGCACAGGGCTGCTCGTTACTTCAAATAATAAAAAGCCATTTTAACACGAAAAATAACGAAGAATAAAACGAGCTAAAACAACCTCTTTAAAATGTTAATAAGCAGTTAACTTGACTTTGTATATGAACTAAACCATAAATATAGATACTGTATAAAAAACAAACTAACTAAAACTAAATTATAACCAACAGTAATACGTTCCTTTTATGGAGTACCGCTATGATACTGAACCACCTGTGGGGCATTTATGCCCACCCACTCGAAGAATGGCAAACAATAGATAACCGCCACGAAAGCCTGACTTATAGCCTGTCGCATATTTTACTTATTGCATTATTTCCATCGATTATGGGGTATTACTCATCGGTGTATTTAGGCTGGAGTATTGGTGCGGGCAACCCAGTATTTTTAACACATGAAAGCGCACTGCTAATTGCCGTGGCTATGTATGGTGCGTTAATAGCCGGTGTGTTTGCACTGGCCTATTTAGCCCATTGGATGGCCGTTACATTTGGTGCTAAACCTACCTTTACACAAACGCTAGAGCTTGCCGCTTATACTGCCACACCCGTGTTTATGTCGGCCTTAGCCGCTTTTTTACCTGAGCTGTGGTTTGTTGTTTGCGTAGGCATGATTGCCCTAGCCTACTCGGTGTACTTGCTTTATACAGGCGTGCCAATACTAATGCATATTCCACAAGAGCGCGGCTTTATTTATGCCAGCTCTGTTGTTACCTGCGGGCTAATTTTATTGGTAATAATTTTAGCTGTAACCGCAATACTTTGGACTAACGGCATTGTGAGTCCAATGTTTACCTAATCAACCACGTTGTTTGATATGAAGTGTTCCCTTTCTTTCCTTCGCAAAAAAGGAGCTAATTAGCTCCTTTTTTATGTCTGATTATGTTTAATCACACATTAATCAGCTTCGTTGGCATCTTGATTGTGTATTTCAAGGCCTGATGACATGGCGTTTTCGCGGTTACTTTTAGCCGAGTCGTTACGCAATTGATCAATATGGTTTAAGTAATCTTGATCGATATCACCGGTAATGTATTGCCCATCAAATACAGAGGTTTCAAACTTAGTAATTTCTGGGTTTTCTTGGCTTACAGCGGCAATTAAATCGTTTAGCGATTGAAAAATTAAGCCATCAGCACTGATGCTTTGGTTAATGTCTTCAACTTCGCGCCCATGCGCAATAAGCTCTGCGGCAGATGGCATATCAATACCATACACATTAGGAAAACGAATTTCTGGTGCTGCTGAGGCAAAATACACATTTTTTGCTCCGGCTTCACGGGCCATTTCTACAATTTGTGCCGAGGTTGTACCGCGTACAATTGAATCATCAACCAGTAAAACGTTTTTACCTTTAAACTCACGGTCAATCGCATTTAGCTTTTGACGCACTGACTTTTTACGCATTTCTTGGCCAGGCATGATAAATGTACGACCAATATAACGGTTTTTAACAAAGCCTTGGCGGTAAGGTAAATCAAGCATGCGGGCAATTTCTAACGCCACATCGCATGATGTTTCAGGAATTGGGATAACAACATCAATGTCTTTATCGCTCCACTCACGCGCAATTTTTTCACCCAGTTTAGTACCCATATTTACACGCGTTGCGTAAACCGACATACGATCGATGGTTGAATCTGGGCGAGCAAAATAAACAAACTCAAAAATACACGGCGCATAAGAAGCTTTTTCAGCACAGCTTTGTGAATGAAATTGGCCATCTTCAGTTACGTAAATCGCTTCACCTGGTGCAACGTCACGCACAAATTCAAAGCCGTCTGGCTTTAATGCTACGCTTTCTGAGGCAAACATGTACTCAGTGCCTTTAGGGGTTTCACGCTTACCAAATACCAAAGGACGGATACCATTAGGGTCACGAAATGCTAAAACACCGTGGCCAATAATCATCGCAATAGCGGCGTAGCCACCGGTTACTTTGTTGTTTACTTCGGTTACTGCAGTGAAGATGTCTTCAGCGTCTAAATGTAATTTGTCAGACTTACTTAGCTCATGTGCCATGATATTAAGTAGTATTTCTGAGTCAGACGTTGTATTAACGTGACGACGCGCTTCTGAGAACAGTTGCTGCTTTAGAGTTTCAGCATTGGTTAAATTACCATTGTGCGCAAGCGCAATACCGAATGGTGAATTAACATAAAACGGCTGCGCTTCAGATGAACTTGACGAGCCTGCAGTAGGGTAACGTACGTGGCCAATACCAATTGTGCCTTGTAGTCGTTTCATATGGCGGGTGTGAAACACATCCTTTACTAGGCCATTTGCTTTGCGTAAGCTAAACGTATTGTTTTCAATGGTAATGATGCCCGCGGCATCTTGACCTCGGTGCTGCAAAACAGTTAAGCCATCATAAATCGCCTGATTAACAGGAGATGTTCCGACTATCCCAACGATACCACACATGTAATTTATCCTCGCCGATTAACGGTTTACTGAATTTAAAAAGCTCGAGTTGTTTTCTAGGTACGAAAAGAACCATTCAACAACAAAGCCAAATTCTGGAATCAAAATAGAATTGCCCCACCAGTGCGTGTTTGGTGCACCAGTAAAAGCATCAAGAAAGAAGAGTAACGCGCTCACGACCAACACGCCTCGTAACGCACCAAAAACAATGCCGAAGACACGATCGGTGCCAGATAAACCAGTACGTTGTACAAGCTCACCTAAAATGTAGTTTAGTAAACCGCCTAACAGTAGCGTCGCAAAGAAGAGTATGGCAATGGCCGCCGCATTTCTTAAAAGGGGTTCAGAAATACTTGTTAGGAAGGAAGCTAAATATTGGTAAAACAAACTAGAGATGATAAATGCGCAAGCCCATACTGCTAATGACATAGCTTCTTTAACAAAGCCGCGTATTAAACCGATGATGGTAGACAGTGCAATGATGCCAAGAATGGCGTAATCAACCCAGATCATATTAACCAATTAGTCGCTATTTTGGGGCGCATTCTATACCCAAACCTCGTTAATATGCAAGTTAAAGCGGGAGATAACCAGCAACTAGCACGTACAAAAACTTATCACTTTAACGGCTATTTTTAGCCCTTAAAAACAAAAAAAGCCTTACTATAGTAAGGCCTTTTAAAATCAATTAGAGACGCTGTATTGAGTGACTTTGCCGTTTAACTTGGTAAGCGTTTTAAGCTCGGGTAACTTTTTGGTCAGCTCCCCCTTATCAAGCGAGGGCCCAACAAACACTTTAGTCAATGTACCGTTTGGCGTTTTAATTGGTTTTGTAAACGTTTTAAAACCTTTCGCTTTAAGCTTAGCTTGTAAGGCCTTAACATTGGCGGCATGGGAAAAACTACCTAGCTGAATTACATAGGCCATATCAGTGAGGTTTTCTTCACTTTTACGTGGTGCAATAGGTTTTGCTTTTACCGGCTCTGGCGCTTTAGCTATAGGCTTTTGCGCAGTTTGAGGCTCTATGCTTGCTTCGACTATTTCAGGCTCAGCTGCGTATTGGCTTTGTTTGCTTGTCAGCACATCGTCATCGGCAGCTATGTCTTCAATTTGCTCTTGTTTTAAAGGCTCAGCCTGCGCTACTTTTTCATCTATAGACTCTTGAAGGTCAATAGTTTTAAACTCAGAGCGTTCAGGGATAGCTTTAAAGCCCTCTTTGTAGTGGACCTTTTCGCCATCGAGTATATTAGGAATAAACACAATTGCTGCGATCACCACAATACTGGTTCCGACTAAACGATTTATAAAACCTGAGTTCACCGACTTTCTCTCTATTTTTTAAAGTAGTTTATAGCATCTGCAACAGTAAAAAATGACCCAAACACAATTAAAAGCGTATCACTTTGCTGTGTAGGCATAATTACATTAAGTGCATCGTGCACACTATTATAGCGTTCATGCGTGCCTGTATGAGGTATAGTTTGCAACGCCGCGGCCATATTTTCAACGTTATCGCCACGAGGTATGTGCAAGCTAGTAAGAGACCAGTGATCAATTACATGGCTTACCTCTTTAAGTACACCCGCTTTATCTTTATCAGCAAGCATAGCGACTAATGCATGAATTTTAAAGCCTTTATCTTTATAGCTTGCAAGCTTTAGTGCTAAATAACGAGCAGATTCGGGATTGTGAGCTACATCGGTAAACACTAAAGGTGCAGTGCTTAACTGCTCAAAGCGTCCCTCAACAACTAAGTTAGCTAAACAATGCTTAATTACCTCATCACTTGGCAATAAATTTAGCACAGCTAAGGTTGTTAAGGCCGTTGCTGCATTTTGTGCAGGGATCGCTGGCTTATCTAACAGCAAATTATGATTTTTATATTGCCATGTAAAATGCGCTTCGTGCTCTTTGAATATAAAATCAGTACCGGATATAACCATGCCTGCTTTAATATCGGCACCGTAATCGGTCATTGTATGTGGTATGTTTAAATCACCAATAATAGCCGGCGTGTTTTGACGAAATATGCCTGCCTTATCATAAGCAACTAACTCTCGTGTATCGCCTAGGTATTCTTTATGATCTAAATCTATGGTGGTGATCACGCTTGCATAAGGTGTAACAATATTGGTGGCATCAAAGCGCCCGCCCAAACCAACCTCAAGCAGCACATAATCAACCTCAAAGCGTTTAAAAATAGCCAGCGCACCTAGGGTGCCATATTCGAAATACGTAAGCGCCGTATTAGCGCGACCTTGCTCTAGCGTGTTAAAGGCATCAACATGGTATTGATCATCAAGCTCTTGGCCATTTATGCGCACACGCTCGTTGTATCTAATTAAATGAGGAGAGGCATACGTACCTACGCTGTAACCTTGCGCAAGTAATAGCGATTCTAAACAGCGTGCAGTTGTGCCTTTGCCGTTTGTGCCGCCAATAAGAATAATTTTGCTGGAAGTGTTTAATAAGCCAATGTTATTTGCAACAGTAGCAACGCGTTCGAGTCCCATTTCAATATTTGCAGGGTGAACACTCTCTAAATAACAAAGCCAATCATCAAGGCTTGATGATTGGCTAGGAATTGTATTTGTCATAGCGTGTAATCAGTAAAGCTGAAATTTACGCTACTCTATGCTCTTGTTCGGTAGAAGGCAAGTTCATAAATTTAGCAAGTACGCGTGCTAATGTGTCGCGCATTTCACGACGGTCAATAATCATATCAATTGCACCGTGCTCTAATAAGAACTCACTGCGTTGAAAACCTCCTGGCAAGGTTTCACGCACTGTTTGCTCAATTACGCGCGGACCCGCAAAGCCAATTAAAGCTTTTGGCTCAGCTACGTTAATATCACCTAACATCGCTAATGATGCAGATACACCACCCATGGTTGGGTCGGTCATTACTGATATAAACGGCAGGCCTTTTTCGCTCATTTTAGCAAGCGCAGCGCTGGTTTTAGCCATTTGCATTAGCGACATAAGCGCTTCTTGCATACGTGCACCACCTGAGGCAGAAAAACACACTAATGGCATGTTGTGCTCTAAACATTGGTCTACGGCATCAACAAAACGTGCGCCTACAACCGAGGCCATTGAACCACCCATAAATGAGAATTCAAAAGCAACCGCAGCAACAGGAATACCTTTTAAGCGGCCCTTCATTGCTACTAACGCGTCTTTTTCGCCACTTGATTTTTGGGCTGCGCTAATACGGTCTGAGTATTTTTTAGAGTCTTTAAACTTTAATACATCTTTAGGCTCGTGCTCAGTGCCAAGCTCCGTGCGGTCACCCTCATCTAAAAAGTGCTCTAAACGTTTACGGCCGCTCACACGCATGTGATGGTCGCATTTAGGACATACGTTTAATGATTTTTCTAGTTCAGCTTTATATAAAATTGAATCGCAAGCTGTACATTTAGCCCAAACGCCTTCTGGAATTTCTTTACGACCTGACGACTTAGTCGTTTTAGGTAAGATTTTTTCTAACCAACTCATTTGCAACTCTCTTAATGCTGTTCTGTGTCGCGAGTCTGCTAATAAGTAGCAGACAGATTTTTTCAATTAAAACATGAATTACACAAACACGGTATAAAAAACTGGTCTTAGTAGTTAGATAAACGCTTATAAATTCAACACTAACATTCCGAGTCAGGTAAAAATAATGGCCCTAGTGGGGTTTTAGGAATATTAAAGTGTTCTGGGTAATCTACATCTACTAAATAAAGACCCGCGGCTTTTGCTGTGGCACTGGCTTTAGCACGTTCTTTTAAATCTAATAGCTCTTTTAACCATACAGGTTGGTGCTTGTGTAGGCCTATATCCATTAAACAGCCGGTAATATTTCGCACCATATGGTGTAAAAAAGCGTTCGCTTTAATATCAATAATAACGTAATCGCCCTGGCGATGTACCGATAAATGATGAATAGTTCTGTTTGCTGTATTAGCTTGGCAATGCAGCGCTCTAAAAGAGGTAAAGTCGTGCTCGCCAATTAAGTACTGACACGCCTCTTGCATTTTTGTTTCATCAAGTGGGTGATGAAAATGCGTAACGCCTTCATTCATAACTGCGCCTCTATAAGCGTAATTATAAATAACATAACGATAACGACGCGCTGTTGCGCTAAAGCGTGCATGAAAGTCTTCACTAACAGGTTGTGCAAAACGAATCGCTATATCTTTAGGGAGTAACGTGTTCATTCCCATAGTAAATGCAACCATCTCACGGGGAGCATGGGTTTCAAAGTGTACAACTTGACCAGTGCCATGCACACCTGCATCTGTGCGGCCCGCACACACTATTTCAACCGGATGATTACAAATGCTCGACAACGCTTTTTCTACTTCTTGTTGTACGCTATTTACATGAGACTGACGTTGCCAACCACTGTAACGTGCGCCGTTGTATTCAACTCCAAGTGCTACTCGCATAATTACTGCTTTACCTACTGTGCTAATGAACGGGGCATTTTATGCTATCTCGCGGTGCAATAAAAGTAACCTCGTCTATTTATAGTTATTCGCAAAATTAAGTAATTTATTTTACCCCAATAAAACACAGCGATAAGTTAGTGAGCTTTTAACATCCTGGGTTTAATAAACGTCTAAAACTAATTAAGTGCTTTTTATAGGTTAGAGTTATTCGTACCTATAAAAAAACCGCATTAACAAAGCTAATGCGGTTTTTATAATCATGGATGCTCTAGTTAAGTTTAGCTTTTAAACTTTGCGCTTCTTCTTGTACATCTTCAGGGCCACTTTCAATAACATCTTCAATCACTTTAAGGGCTGAGTCAAAGTCGTCAATTTCAATGTATGCTCTTGCCAAATCAAGCTTGGCAGAATAACCACCGCTTTCTAAGTCAACATCTGTTGGGTTATCGCCTGCAAGTAACGAATCAAAGTCACTTAACCCTACGTCCATATTAACCTCGTCATAGGGCTCGTGCTCAAGTACTGAGTCATCGCTTTGTTCAAGTAGCGCGTCAATATCAACAAAGTCATCGGTTGTAGCCTGCTGTTCACTTGGCGAAGGCTCTTCTTGTACCGCTTTCGCTTCAACTTCAGTGTCTAAGTCTTCGTTTAATAGGCTATCAAAGTCGACATCAAATTCGCTGCTATCTTCTAAATTTAACTCATCCGGTTCACCTAACTCACTAAGCAACGCATCAAAATCGGTTTGCGTTAAGTCAGCCATAAATTCATCGTCTAGCTGCTCGTCGGGTATAACGTCTTCATTAGTTTGATCATCAGCAGCCTGTGTTAGCTCGGCTTCTAATTGCGAATTTGTTATTTCATCTTCAACATCTTCTGAAAGTGCTTGTTCTAAAATTGCATCGTCAAAATCAGGTTGTTCCTGCGCACTATCCGTTGCTTGCGCTTCACCTAGAGGTTCCTCCTGCGGTAAAGGCGCATCAAGCTCATCGTCAATCAGCGGCTCGTCATCTAGGTCGGCTTCTAACGCATCAATACCAGTGTTACCAGCAAGTGCATTTGCTAAGTCTTGCTCAGCTTGGCTTGGCGCCATTCCGCTTGCTTGTCCATCAAGTTCATCACCTTGTAACTCTTGCGGACTATATGATTGCTGATCATCTAAATCAATTTCGTCATCGTTATCAAGCTCTAACTCAGGGTACTCGTCAAGTTCTTCACTTGGAGTTACTTGCTCATCTAATAAAGCATTGAGCTCGTCGTCTAACTCATCAACGCTTTGCAATAAATCATCATCGAAAACCCCTTCGTCTTCATCCGTATTTTCAGATAAATCTAGCTCGCTTTCATCATCAGTTAATTCATCTAGTGATGACGGCACTTGAGCGTGGTTATCATCTGCACCTATATCATCGGTATGCTTCGGCTCAAGCTCTGGCTCTGAAAAATCGTTATCAATGAGTAACTCATCATCAAAGTCGTCTTCTAAGCTATCTAATTCACTGCCTGAAAGTGCGTTTGCTAAGTCTTGTTCAGCTTGGCTTGGCTGCATGCCTGTTGCATCACCATCAAGCTCATCTCCCAATAACTCATCAGGAAGATATTGCTGTTGCTCTGTTACATCTAACGTCTCGGGCTTATCATCTGAAAAGTCTATATCATCACTAAGCGTATCATTTACAACATCATTTTCAGGTTGAGTATCTAAAAGCGGACTCACTGGTTTTTCTTGTGAATCAAGCGGATCGTCACCTAAATCAACCTCTACCTCTTCAATGTCATCATCAAGATCATCTAACGCCCAATCAGGGTTTTCAACATAGTCTTCGTCTGTAGCCTGCTGTAGCTCGTTGAGTAATTCATCAACACTTTTTAGGGTATCGTCGGTGTACTCTTCCTGTGCATCCTCTGGGTCGAGTAACGTTTCTGAACTATCTGTAAAGTCAGTGTTTTCAAGCAAGTCAGCATCAAGCTCTGGTTCCTCGCGAAGTTCTGGCTCGTCTGCAAGCTCAGGCTCATCTTCAAGCTCTGGCTCATCTTCAAGCTCTGGTTTTTCTTCGAGTTCAGGCTCTTCTTCGAGCTCTGGTTCTTCTTCAAGTTCAGGTTCTTCTACAAGTTCAGGTTCTTCTACAAGTTCAGGTTCTTCTACAAGTTCAGGCTCTTCTACAAGTTCAGGCTCTTCTACAAGTTCTGGCTCTCCTACAAGTTCAGGCTCTTCTTCAAGTTCAGGCTCTTCTTCAAGTTCTGGCTCTTCTACAAGCTCAGGCTCTTCTACAAGCTCAGGCTCTTCTACAAGTTCAGGCTCTTCTTCGAGCTCTGGCTCTTCTACAAGCTCTGGCTCATCAATAAGTGAAGACGCTAATGTTTCAATATCATCTTCGTCAAAATCTTCCTGTGCATCAGCTAGATCTTCGACTGAATCAGCTAATGCGCTATCAATATTTCGCTCAGTATTATTATCTGTTGCTACTTGAGCGACAGATGAATCTTCAACTTCATCAATTAAGCTGTCTATGTCGTCTAAATCAAAGTCATCGCTTTCTTCAACTAGCGCATCAGCAGGAGCTTCTTCGGTTGTATCGCCGGCTTTATCAATTAAGCTGTCTATGTCGTCTAAATCAAAGTCATCGCTTTCTTCAACTAGCGCATCAGCAGGGGTTTCTTCGGTTGTATCGCCCGCTTCATCAATTAAGCTGTCTATGTCGTCTAAATCAAAGTCATCGCTTTCTTCAACTAGCGCATCAGCAGGGGTTTCATCAGGTGTACCGCCCGCTTCATCAATTAAGCTGTCTATGTCGTCTAAATCAAAGTCATCGTTTTCTTCAACCAGCGCATCAGCAGGGGTTTCATCAGGTGTATCGCCGGCTTCATCAATTAAGCTGTCTATGTCGTCTAAATCAAAGTCATCGTCTTTTGGTGATTCTTTATCAGCTTGTTGATCTAATAATTCATCAATATCAAAGTCATCATCCTCTTCTTGGGCTAGCTCTTCGCTTAAGGCGGCCAACTCATCATTGCTTTCTAAGCTGCTATCCGCGGTAGGCTGCTCAACCCCAGGCAAGTCAATTTCAGGCAGGCTATCGTCCTCGTCAAATAAATCGTCTAGGTCGTCACTGCTTAAAATATCGTCTGAATCTTTTGTATCATCTAAATCAAGGTCAATTTCATCATCTTGTTTTTCATCTACAGGTTCATCAAAGCCCTGCTGCATGAAAACGTCTAACTCGTCCCCTTCACTGCCTTCGTCATCAAAAACAATATCATCACTTAATAGGCTTTCTAATTCGTCTTGATCGAGCAAGTTTTCTGAATCAGAAAATTCATCGTCTAACGCATCATCGAGAGAATCATCAAATGCAATATCCTCCTCTGGCAAAATATCGTTGCTATGATTGTCATCTAATTGAATATCTAAATCATCAAGAGGGTCAGGAATGATTGGATCGTCTAACGCATCATTACTTTGCGGCTCGTCTTCGGTAAAGCTGGGCGTTTGTGGCAGAAAATCATCGTCATCTTGAGCTTCTTCGTCTTTGTTGGCGCGCTTTCGTAAAAACATCACCACAGCAAAAATAATTAATAACGCAGGAATGGTCATTAATAAAATAAGCACAAGTGGGTTAGACATTAAAGCGCCTAGGTCAAAAGGTTCTTCTTTTGGTACTTCTTGCACTTTTTGCTGAGCTATTATTTCGTTTTGTTTTTCTATTAGCTCTTTTAGCTGTTTTTGAATTTCGCTGTCTTGGCCTAGCTGTTCTTTTACATTGGCAAGCTCTTTTGAAATACCCGACAATTGTTTTTTGAGATTATTATTCTCAGCTAATATTTCTTCTACATTATTAACCGAGCTTTTAAATTGCTGCTGCAGCTCTACAAGCTTATTACCTTGCTGCGTTTTTATTTCATTTAATTCTTTTTGAATTTCTTTTTTAGCGTCGTCAACATCGGCTTTACGAGCTTGTGTTACTTTAGTTTGCGCGGCGTTAATTTCACTGGTGGTTAGTGTGCCATTTTTCTTTTTTTCCCACAGCGCGTCATCTTGCTCTGAGCGTTGTTTAGCAAGCTGTGGATTTACGCGTCTAATTTCCGCTAAGGTGGGTATTTTTAAATATGCACCACTTTGCATGTGGTTTAGGTTTTGTTCTAAAAAAGAATTAGGATTTTTGTTATACAAGGCTTGCATAACTTGGTAAATACTAACTGAGTTATCTGGGCGTACTTTGGCAGCAATACGCCATAGTGTATCGGTTGGCTTTATAGGCCCTATTGATCGCCCTTGCGCACCATAGTCAGCGCCTTTTGGCCCCTTTAATTGGGTGCTGTCTTGAGAGTAAATTGGAGTTACTACCAATGCAGACGCTAATATAATAAGTGAAGCTAAACCGCGCATGCTGATCCTTTAATGTGTAAATGTTAAATGCTTTGCTATTTATTTAGCTGCTCAACATTAATTATTCTTGCCGTAACCAGCCAAATAGCTGATCTACATTTGTTATTACAATCTATTTTTATTGCAAGCTCTATTCCAGTTACAAACTATAAACCAGTTGCGGCCTAATATCCATTGCAACGCTTTGAAAATAAATACCTTAAAACTTTATTCTTAATACTATTTTATCGTGATAGATCAAGGCGTTTAGTTTAGTAGCAACGCTAAGCGGCAATAATTTGGCTCCCTTAAATACAAAAGCGGCAAACTATAAAAGTTTGCCGCTTAATTTACACACAATATTAGCGGGTATTTATAAGTAGTTAGCGATTAACTCTTCTGCTATTTGCACACTATTAGTGGCAGCCCCTTTGCGGGTGTTATCACTTACAACCCACATATTTAAACCATGAGGGTGCGAAATATCAGCGCGTAAGCGGCCTACGTAAACTGTATCATTACCACTGGCATCTGAAACCGCGGTTGGGTAATCGCCCTCATCTTCAATAAGCTCGACTCCTGGGGCATCATTTAAAAGCTGTTTAACGTGCTCAAAGTCATACTGCATGCGTGTTTCAATGTTGATTGACTCAGAGTGGCCAAAAAATACAGGTACACGTACACAGGTTGGGTTAACAGCAATAGTGGTATCACCCAAAATTTTATGCGTTTCGTTTACCATTTTCATTTCTTCGCGCGTGTAGCCGTTATCTTCAAAGGTATCTATTTGAGGAATAACGTTAAATGCAATTTGCTTAGGAAAAATTTCGTTTTCCATTGGGCGAGCATTCATTAAATTAGCTGTTTGTTTTGCTAGTTCATCTACGGCTTCTTTGCCTGCACCAGATACGGCTTGGTATGTAGATACATTAATGCGGTCAATACCATAAGCATCGTAAATTGGTTTAAGCGCTAGCATCATTTGAATAGTAGAGCAGTTAGGGTTTGCAATAATATTGCGATTTCTAAAGTCTTCAAGGCTTGCTGCATTAACTTCTGGTACCACTAGCGGTACTTCAAAATCATTTCTAAAATGTGAGGTGTTATCAATTACAACACAGCCCGCATCGGCTGCAATTGGCGCGTATTTTTCTGATACACTGCCACCAGCTGAAAACAAACCTATGTGTGCTTGGCTAAAGTCAAAGCCTTCTACGTCTTGCACTTCAATGGTTTCACCACGAAACTTTATGTCTTCACCTGCGCTGCGGCTACTGGCTAGTAAAAAAAGTTGGTCTACCGGAAATTTACGATCTTCCAGGGTTTCAATAATTTGACGACCTACTAAGCCTGTAGCGCCAAGTACAGCAACGTTATATTTTTGCGACATATTTTATCCTCTTTAAGCAGTGTTAAAACAACACTACTAGTTAAATTAGTTTGCGGTGTTAAAGCCAAGCTGAGCGAGTGCATCTGTATGCTGTGCACTCCCTTTTACCGTTAAAGTGCTAAACTCACGCCTGACTGGGTAGTTTTTACGTAAACTATCAAACCCGTCTTTTGCTAAGTTACGCAGCAAAATGCCATCATCACGGCGTACGTCGTAAATTAAATGCACTAAACGCGCAATATCAGCCTCAGTAAAGCTGCTTTGTAAACTTAGGCTTGTAACAGCAGGTTGTGGTAAAAAATCAGCAAGAGATTTTTCTGCGGTTACGCCTTTTAATTTACACAATGCTTGGTACAGCATTTGTGTGCCGCGGGCTTTTCCTTCAAGGGTATGGCCGGCAATGTGCACGCTGGCATAGCGCACATGATCAAGCAATGGAATTAAAATGTTAGGCTCGTTTTCCCAAACATCCAAAACTAAATCTAAGTCTGCCCCTTGCTCCATAACCGATAACAAAGCTTGATTATCAATTACTTCTCCGCGGCTCGCATTTATAACTGCTAACCCAGGCTTTAACGCTTTAAGGCGTTTTTCATCAATTAAATGATGCGTTTTGTGCTCACCGGTTTTAATCAGCGGTACATGAAAGGTAACCGCATCTACGCGCTCAAGTAGTTCGTCAAGCTCAACATGCTCGGCTAATAAGCCCTGCTCATGTTTAATTGGGTCACATAATAAAACATCAACATTAAGTGCTTTTAGTTTTTGTGCTAAACAGCTGCCAATGTTACCCACCCCAACAATACCTATTGTTTGACCACTTAAAGGGGCTGCGTTTTCTTGGCTTAAGGCAAACAAGCTACTTATTACATACTCAGCCACCGCCACTGCATTGCAACCTGGGGCACTACTAAAGGCAATGCCTTTATCGTTTAGTAACTGAGTATCTATATGATCAACACCAATAGTGGCGGTACCTACAAAGCTTAATTTATTAGCGTGGGCAAGCAAGTCACTGTTTACTTTAGTAACCGAACGCGTAAGTAATACATCAACATCAATTAACGCATCGGGTGTTAAGTTTCGTCCATCAAAGCGCGTTACCTCACCAAAGTCTGCAAAATACTGCTCAACTAAAGGCATGTTTTGATCGGCAAGAATCTTCATTGGGGAGTCCGTATGGCAAAATGAGGCGCTATTGTAACGAACAACCGAGCCATTACACAAACTAAAAAGCCGAGCAATGCTCGGCTTTTAATCACTATAAAGAGAAAACGAATTAACCTTTATATTTGCTCATAACTAATGTGGCGTTTGTACCACCAAAACCAAAGCTATTAGACATAACAGTATTAAGCTGTGCATCACGGCGCTCAGTTACAATGTTAAGGCCTTGTGCTTGCTCATCTAGCTCATCTACGTTAATAGATGGCGCTACAAAGTCGTTTTCCATCATTAAAATTGAGAAAATAGCTTCGTGAACACCCGCAGCACCTAGTGCGTGACCCGTTAAAGATTTAGTTGCACTAATAAGCGGCGAGTTACCACCAAACACTTCTTGAATAGCGCCTAGCTCTTTAACATCCCCTACTGGCGTAGACGTACCGTGCGTGTTTAAATAATCAATTGGTGTATCAACACCTTGCATTGCTTGGCGCATACAGCGTACTGCGCCTTCACCTGAAGGTGCTACCATGTCGTAGCCATCAGATGTAGCACCGTAGCCTACAATTTCTGCGTAAATATGTGCGCCACGAGCAAGTGCATGCTCAAGCTCCTCTACTACAACAATACCGCCACCAGCAGAAATAACAAAACCATCGCGGTTTGCATCGTACGTACGAGATGCTTTTTCTGGTGTTTCGTTATATTTGGTAGATAACGCGCCCATTGCGTCAAATTCCATTGCAAGAGTCCAGTGGAGCTCTTCACCACCACCGGCAAAAATAACATCTTGCTTGCCTAATTGAATTTGCTCAACAGCGTGGCCAATACAATGTGCAGATGTTGCACACGCAGAACTTATAGAATAATTAACGCCTTTAATTTTAAATGGCGTTGCTAAACAAGCCGATGTCGTGCTTGCCATCGTACGCGGAACCATATAAGGACCTACACGCTTTACGCCTTTTTCGCGCAAAATATCGGCCGCTTCTACTTGCCACTTTGAAGAGCCACCACCAGAGCCAACTAATAAACCCGTGCGCTCATTAGATACTTGCTCATCAGATAAGCCAGCATCTTCAATTGCTTGCTTCATAGAAATATAAGAGTAAGCAGCAGCATCACCCATAAAGCGCATTGCTTTACGGTCTACGTGTTCTTTAACATCAATATCAATTTTGCCCGATACATTACTACGTAAGTTGTAATCGGCAAATTCTTGGTTAAAAGCAATACCGCTTTTGCCCGCTTTTAGTGACTCTAATACTTCTTGTTTGTTATTACCGATGCTTGATACAACACCGATACCCGTAATTACGGCTCTTCTCATGGGTAATTCCCTTAGCTTGATACTAAATTACTGTGTATTTTACGCTGTTTTTAGGTGTTAAGTGGTCAGCTTTCTAGCGTACACCTGTACTCTGAATTTAATAGCTTATAAATAACGCCAGACTATTTCAAAGAAAACCCGTAAAATAATTAAAAAATACTGTCTAAAAATTTAATAAGTCATGATAAAAAACGCCCAAATACACTTTAATGAAGTAGGCACACCGGTAGCCGATAACTTTGACGATGTTTATTTTTCTAATGACGACGGCCTTGCTGAATCGCATTACGTGTTTTATCAACAAAACAATATACAGGCGCGGTTACAAAATCATGACCAAACGCATTTTGTTATTGCCGAAACCGGTTTTGGTACTGGTTTAAACTTTTTAAATGCATGGCAACACTTTAATGACCACCTTGCCAATCAACAAGTTCAAAATCAAGTAGACAAACGGGTTAAGCGGTTGCATTTTATTTCGTTTGAAAAATACCCGCTTAATGCTGATGATCTAAAAAAAGCACTGCAAGCGTGGCCAACATTAAACAAGCTTAGTGACGAATTAATAACGCACTACCCTATAAACTTAGGCGGCTGTCATCGTATAGAATTTAATAACGGCCAAGTTATTCTTGATTTGTATTTTGGCGACGTGCTTGATTCAATAAATGCAATGAGCTACCCGCAATCAGGGATAGTCGATGCGTGGTTTTTAGATGGCTTTGCACCAAGTAAAAACCCTGACATGTGGCAACAAAGTGTGTTTAATGCCATGGTTGATATATCGCGCAAGCATGCAACACTTGCCACATTTACCGCTGCTGGCTTTGTACGCCGAGGCTTAATAGCTGCAGGCTTTAGCATGCAAAAAGCGAAAGGCTTTGGGCGTAAACGCGAAATGCTGATAGGCCAATTAGCACACGCTAATAGTGCACAGTCATCACCCCCATACTTTGAACAACCCCCTGCCAAGCTAGAGCATGTTGCTGTAATTGGCGGAGGGATTGCGAGTAGCTGTATTTTGCACAGTTTGGCTAAGCGTGGCATTAAAAGTAGCCTATTTTGTCAAGATGAAAAACCAGCTATGGGCGCTTCACATAACGTACAAGGCGCGGTTTACCCCCATCTGCAAGCTAAAAACTCACCTCATAGTGAATTATTTGCGCACAGTTTTTTATACGCTAAACGCAGTTACCAACAACTACTAAAAAACGGCTTTAATTTTGATTATAGCTGGTGCGGTGTACTGCAACATGCGGTAAAAAAGCCTCTTGCCGATAAACATCAAAACTTAGAACAAAAACAGTTATGGCCTCAAGCCTTAATGCGCAATGTAACTGTAGAGCAAGGAGATAAACTGGCGGGCGTAAAAACCGGCTACCCCGGCGTTTATTTTGAGCAAGGCGGTTGGGTAAACCCACCCCAGCTAGTTGAGGCAATGCTAAAAGCGGCCAATAGCCTTAATTCCGTTAATAGCTATTTTAATTGCCATATACAGCAGCTTACTAAAACCGATGCAGGCTGGTATTTAACCCACAAGCATACCCAATATGGCCCTTTTAGTGATGTAATAATATGTGCAGGTGAGCATAGCGATGCGTTTGAACAAACAAACGCATTACCTATTGTAGGGGTACGTGGTCAAGTATCGCATATTCAAGCGAGTGAACAATCTAAGCAGCTTAAAACCGTGTTGTGCCATAAAGGTTATTTTACCCCCGCCTATTTAGGTAAACACTGTATGGGCGCTACATTTGAAAAAAACACAAAAAGTCGCGCCGTTACAGACAAAGACAACCAGCTAAACCATGAGCAACTACTTAGCTTTTACCATCAAAGCGACTTTGCCACCACATTAGGTGACATTACCTGTGCTAAAGCAGCTGTGCGCTGCACGTTTATAGATCACTTACCAATGGCAGGACAATGGTGTGAGCAAAGCGATTACAGCACCGCCTTTGCTAATTTACGCTTAGGTAAACGCTATCAATACTCACCTCTATGCAAGCCACAACAAGGCTTACATATTTTTACCGGATTTGGAGCGCGCGCATTATGCAGCGCACCGTTATTAAGCGAGCACTTTATTAGCACGTTAAATAATGAACCACGCCCACTCAGCGAGCGTGTAAGCCAGGCCATTCACCCTGCGCGTTTTATAGTACGTGATTTAATACGAAATAAAATTTAAATGACATCATTCATTTTTTGCGTAAAATAATAACCATAAAAGGAATTTATACCAATCCGCTTAATTAAGTGATCAATTTTGAGGCTGGAAAAACCTGTTGATGGCTAAGAAAAAAGTTCGCTATTTAGTTGTTCTAAATAAGAATTTTTTAAAACAGGTAGCGACACGGTTAGCACCGCAAAATGATTAAGTATTATTGCGCACTGGTATTATATAACCAATGCGCACCATATGTATGAATGCGGATGGGTATCAATAAAAGGATCACAATGAAAGCTTTAACCTGTGCTGTAACATTACTCGCCGCTATATCGTTTAACACATTTAGCCAAGACGTAACCGCCATCCCCTTACCTGAAGAATTCATCACCACCATGGATGTAACTGGCGAATACCCACTGGTTAGAACAGGGTATTTAGCTGCTTCTATTGATGCTATTTCTAAATTTTATCAGCAGGCCCTTGGTGACCCCATTAACAGCAAAGGCGATAATAACTACCGCACCCTTTACTATAACTACCAAAACCATGCTGTTCGCATCAGTTTATACCATCATAATTATGTTACCGAAGTCAGCATAATGATTGAATAAACACAGTAAAAAGCGGCTAATTTTCATGCTCAGTTCAGACTCAATTTTTATTTACTTTTAAATAACCACTTTGTAGAGAAAAACAGCGTTTTACCCTTTAAAAACGAATGCCTACCCCAAGGTCTATTTGTACTAAATACCTTTACACTAAATTGAGAAGGAATTAATTATGAGTAAGACCCTAATTATTGGCGCTAGCGGACAAATTGGTAAAATGGCAACCAAGTTGCTTTTAAACAATGAGCAAAATGTATCTGCATTAGTGCGTGATAAAAGTAAGTTAGATGATTTAGATAGTCCATTTTTAACCATTGTGGAGCAAGATCTCGAAGGAGATTTTTCTGATGCGTTAAAAGATTGCGATCAAGTTATTTTTGCTGCTGGCTCTGGCGGAAGTACAGGCACAGATAAAACCGTGCTTATTGATTTATGGGCAGCCACCAAAGCAGCAACGTATGCTAAAGAGCATGGCGTAAAGCATTTTATTATGATTAGCTCTATTGGCGCTGACGATCCAGACTCAATTGAAAGCGACTTAAAACCTTACTTAGTTGCCAAACATATGGCCGATGAGCACCTTATCAACAGTGGCTTAAACTACACCATAGTGCGCCCAGGTGGGCTGACCGATGAAAGCGCCTCAATGAAAGTAACCACCGAGCGTCCAAACGATCGTTCTAAAGCTAAAATTAGCCGCGAAAACGTTGCCAATGCCCTATTACATATTGCTACTAACGCATTTAATGGCAACCGCGTTTTTGAACTATTTGACGGCGAAACGCCCATTAAAGCAGCTGTAAAATAAACACTCTGGTTGCCCTTTGTAAACCCCCTTGCAAAGGGCAACGTATTTAAATGCTAAATCGCACGCGCCCTCCCTTGCTTCACTATATTTATTAAATGTAAACAACACGTTTAAATCGCTTTATAAAAGCCTACACACCGCGTTCCTAATAAAACAACATGAAAAACAAGCACTTCCACTAAAATCACCACAAAACAATGCGTTAAAAACTCAACAGAGCAAATTTTGTTCAGGCTTTTTTACTAGTTTAATAAGGCTAAATACTAGAAACCCCTTATTTTATCTGGTAAATTAACAGCGTGTTAAAACAATAATAAAAATTCCTCAATGGACGTTGCACGAATAAGGACATAGCGTGAGCGCCTCATTTAAAATTATTTTTAATGGTCAGTTACACCAAAATGCTGACATTAGTACCGTACAAGAGCAACTCTGTCAGTTTTTAAAAATTCCCCATAATGTCGCTGTAAAGTTATTTGATGGCCGAGCCTACGCACTCGTCAAAGACCTATCGAGTATTGATGCAGTTAAAACAGAATCTAAACTAAAAAGTTTTGGTTTAATCACCAAGGTAGAACCGCACGCAAGTGTAAGGGCGCCTCAAAATGCCGCGGGTACTAAACTGGTTGTTGCTCACAATGAGCCTGCTGTAAAAAACATAGCTAATACAATAACCAGCATTAAAAAATCCGGCGTAAATAGCCCAACCGCCTTGCCCAAATTAGCACTGCAAAGCGCATTATTTTTTTGTTATAGCTTATTATTCATCTGCCTTATTTGCTCAGCAGTAATAAGCTTTAACACACTTAAAATGAGTATGATAGACAGCTCATCAGCTTCGCCCTCAACAACATTAAATTACGTTCATTATAAGCAGTACTTAGCAAATCAAAAAAAGCACCCAGAAGTCACCTTGCCTAACACCCACAACACAGATGAGCTTAACCAAGGGGCGCAGAAAAAAATTGATAGCTATTTTGCTCGTTTTTCAACGCATATAAACAGTTACGCAAAAACTCTAGAGCAACCAAATATAAACAGCATGGGCGCAGAAAGGTTAAAGCAGCACCTACAAGAAATAGATGCGCTAGGCACTGAACATGTATTTTGGGAGCAGTTAATTAACCTTGCTAAATCGCTTAATAACGACGCCTATGTAATGAGCAAGCTTGGTAATGATAACCCTGATAAAATTCAGTGGATCAACGCCGTTGATTGGATAAGCCAAAGCTACATTAGGCAACAACAAAATAAGCCTGACGCTTTGCCCGTCACACCTACAAACACACAACTCGCCAAGTCACCGATATTAGATTTAACTCTACTAATTAGCTTAATGTCGTTTTTAACGCTTATTATTATTAGTATTAAAATGAAAGTAAGGTCGATAAAAATGAAGCTAGCCACGGTAATCCCCCCGAAAAATAATAGATGCCAAACGTAGAATTTTCTCTTATTGTAAACACAGGAGAAAATTATGAAAAAAGCACATTTTACAGACAGTCAGATCCTCACTATTTTGAAGCAAGCTGAA
>NZ_JAQREZ010000059.1:0-22876 GCF_028598715.1 Pseudoalteromonas sp. GABNS16E | reverse complement strand
TGCTAACGCAAGCGCGATACTTTACAGCATCATCGAAACAGCCAAAGCCAACGGCTTAGCGCCATACGATTACATCACCGCGTGTTTAGATGAGCTGTGCCAATCAACACCTGATATCGATAGTCTAATACCGTGGAATTTTAAAGGCTAGGCGGTGATCACCGGACGGATACGCTTTTTCAATGACGCTCTTAGCGGTGCAAAAACTGAAAGACCTATACAGTTTCACAAATTCGTTTATTACTTATGATTTACTAGCGATGAGATGGATAAGATATGGTTATATTTATCCCTTCATTGAAGCATATGCAGGTATTGGTATGGTTGCCCAACTACAGCCTCTCGCAGTGGCACCATTTTCATTGTTTATCGGCACAGTTGGAGCAATTTCAGTTTTCAAAGCCGTTTACATCGACAAACGCCAGTTAAAGTGTGCCTGTGTAGGCGGCGATAGCAGTGTGCCACTTGGATTTGTATCGCTATCTGAAAACTTATTTATGATCGCGGGAGCATTGATTATGCTGCTGATGTAAAGGTATAGCTCTATTCGGCGGCCCCTTAACTGTTAAGATTAGACCTAGGATGCCAGCCCACACCTTTCTAATTCATATGTAACATTTTTTCTGTCGTACTGGCATCAAGATAACCAGAACTGAGCAAACAATCTCAAAGGTTGTACAAAATAACACTAAAGTTTTTTCATTAAGTTTTATTGTTATGCTCTTGTGGTGGCTTTCGCCACCACTTTATTAGTTTTCAAGTTCCACCATATCTTTCGCTGCAATGTCACCAGACACTAGCTTTACAGTTGCGAAATGATCATTCACAATTTTAGTAACTTGTACCGTTCCTACCTTTTCGATAGTGTAGGGATCTTCACCTTCACTCAATACTATTCTTTCATGGAATCTAATAACACTGTATTTTTGCCCAACCTCTGCGCCATGCTTAGCACCAATACAGATTAGAGTTCGATTATCAGAACTTTCTACTACCTGACCTCTCATCATGTATTTATGATAAGAAGTGGTATTGGAACAACCCACTAAATATAAACCGAATGTAAGCAATAAAAGAGCTTTTATATAGGGTGTTTTCATCACTGTTACCTCATTTGACTAACTAATTATCTATACACTTTTTTATGAATTCATTTGTTTTTCCGGCCAGCCCCCGAAGGTGCTTGATGACAACTCCAAGGCTTATGAACAGAGTTATCTTTGATGTTCTGATCAACAAATTTATAGTAACTTTCTTTAGTATGTGTCCACCAATCATCATGAACATCTGCGCCATACTTACGGATTACCTCCTCAATCCCATCAAGGCTTACGTTTGCGGCATCATAGGCAAGGTGTATTTCACCTTCTTTGATGTTGTAACTAACTTCATCTATACCAAAAAGCTGATCTATTTCTTTTACTAACTCGTCACAGCTTTCTTCTGTGACATTGCTAAGCTTTAGGTTTCGAACAACTAAATTTTGCTCTTTAACGCCAACTCTATGATTTAAATCGCTCATAATTTTTCTCCTAATGTTTGTGTGAATGCTGTTGATTGCTATCTTTCATTTCTTCCATTTTACGGTTCATCTGCGGCATCATGTTCCCCATCATTTCTAAATGATGTTCAGCCATCTTGATTTGTTGATCCATTGGCATTTCTTCCATGTTTTTGTGCATGGATTGCATCATCTTCATCATTGAACGGTGATGTTCAACCATCATCTGCTGTTGCTTTTCAGGATCTTTTTCAGTTTTAATGGCATGGACTTCCTTTTTCATTTCCATCATCTTTTTGTGCATTTCTCCCATGTTCTCATGTGGTATTGCCATGCCTTGATGCATATCAGCTTTGTTCGCACCTTCATGTTTATGCTCATTGTTTTGGGCAAATGAGCTAGTGGTTATCAGTAGTGAACTAATAAATAAAATTGATTTAGTTAACGTTTTCATGATTTTTACCTTCTACACTTTTATTAAAATTTGGGATCCAACTTGGTGTCGATTCCATATACCTGTGGTACTCCGAACCAAACTCAGCAATCGCTTGTGCTTCTTCGCGTTTCGCTAGCTCGACGTAAACAACGACTAAGATCGGAAACATCGCAAGTGTTGGGATTGTCGGCCACTGCAATAAAAAGCCGAACATGATTAGAATGAAAGCTACATACTGTGGGTGGCGACACCTTGCATACCATCCAGTTGTAGCCAATTGATGATGTTTTTGCGCGTGATGCAATACATTCCATGCTGAAGACAACATAAAGAAACCTGCAACAATAAACACCATACTCACTATATGAAATGGGTCCCAATGGGCATCACCTTGAAATCCAAAGAAAGTATGTAATAAATGCCCATTTTCATGCGCAAAGAAATTTACTTCTGGATAGGTCTCCGTCAGCCACCCCGACAGAAAATAGATAGTTAAAGGAAAGCCATACATTTCAGTAAATAGGGCAACAATAAAGGCAGAGAACGCGCTTAGACTTCTCCAATCAGTTGATGTTTTTGGTTTGACAAAACTAAAGGCAAAAAAGATAAAAATTGCTGAGTTCAGTATCACCATTGACCATAAGCCATAATCATATGTTTCATTCATCACTGCTCTCCTTTTTATGTGATTCCTTACGTGCCTTTTCTAACCCTTGTATGTAGCCATCGCGATAGGCTGCATTTTTATCCGTGAGTTCTTGAAAGCTCTCTTCCTTTTTTTCATCAGGCGCATGTGAATGATCGTGACCATGTTTACCATGATTGCCATGCATAAATACGTGCATCAAGGGGCATAGCAATAAAATCAAGTAGGGAAGAAATTGCAGCGTATGTTGACCATGCTCAAGCACTAAGAAGTAGGTCACTGCGGCAATAAGTGCCAGTGCAGCCCAGCCTGTAGGTGTTGACCAAAAATTAGGGTGTTGATTTTTCATATTGCCCTCCTAAACGACTTTTAAGACACCGCGATACATTTGCATCTGACAGTGAAACTCATGCTCTCCCGGTGATAAGTTCAATAGGGTAATTTGAGTAATTTCATTTAATTTAAGCTGTTCGCTTATATCCAATGAAGGAATAAGCATTGTTTCAGCGCAGGGGGATTGATCTTTGCGCATAAACTTCAGAGTGACAGGCTGGCTAGCAGACACCTGAATTGAGGATGGGGAATACACGCCATCCCTCACTTCAATGAGTACTTCATTACCTTGAACGATTGTTTTATTGGGTT
Organism: Pseudoalteromonas sp. GABNS16E; assembly: GCF_028598715.1. Classification (NCBI taxonomy): domain Bacteria; kingdom Pseudomonadati; phylum Pseudomonadota; class Gammaproteobacteria; order Alteromonadales; family Pseudoalteromonadaceae; genus Pseudoalteromonas; species Pseudoalteromonas sp. GABNS16E. The sequence continues at coordinate 19,648 of NZ_JAQREZ010000059.1, read as the reverse complement.
TATATAGCCAAAACCACCAAACAATCAGCGCGATTAACATTAAGCCTAATAAGTTAATAACCATCATTGTGATTCTCCTTAATGCTCTTTTGCTTTAAAAAAGCGAAGTCGATTTGCATTTGACACTACAGTCAATGACGAAAACGCCATTGCAGCACCTGCAATTACAGGGCTAAGCAGAATGCCAAAGAAGGGGTATAGAACCCCCGCAGCAAAAGGAATCCCGGCTACGTTATAGACAAACGCGCCAAACAAGTTTTGTTTGATATTTCGTAAAGTAGCTTTGCTTACCGCTATGGCATCAGCAAGGCCATGAAGTGAACCACGCATTAGGGTAATGTCAGCACTTTCGATAGCTACATCAGTCCCTGTGCCTATGGCGAAGCCAACATCGGCTAACGCTAGCGCAGGAGCATCGTTGATGCCATCTCCTGTCATACCAACAATTTCGCCGCCTTCTTGTAGCTCTTTCACCTTGTTGGCTTTATCTTCTGGCAGCACTTCAGCAAGAAACTCACTAATACCCACTTTTTTAGCTACGGCGGCAGCGGTTTCCTTGTTATCACCCGTTAACATGATGACGCGTATACCATTAGCCTGAAGCCGTTTGATAGCAGAGATTGAGTCTGACTTGATAGGATCTGCAACAGCAATGATTGCTGCAAGTTCACCATCTACAGCAAAGTACATAGGTGTTTTGGCTTCTTTGGCTAAAGACTGTGCTTGTTCAACAAAGCCTGTGAGGTCTATGCCTTTTAACTTCATTAGTTTATCGTTTCCGAAAAGCAGGGCTTTGTTGTTGCAGCTTGCTTCTACACCAAAACCCGTAATGGCGTTAAAGGCTTCAATTTTTAGTAACTCAATATCCTGATCTAACGCACTTTCAACAATCGCTTGCGCTAAAGGATGCTCTGAGCCGCTTTCTAAACTTGCTGCAAGCTGTAGTACGTCTTTTTCGTCAGTAGCTTTTGCTAAAATAATATCGGTTACCTTAGGTGCCCCTTCAGTAATAGTGCCCGTTTTATCTAAAATCATGGCAGTGATTTTAGAGGCGGTTTGCAGTGCCTCACCGTTGCGAATAAGCACTCCGGCTTCTGCTGCTTTTCCTACTCCCACCATGACAGACATGGGTGTTGCCAAGCCTAAAGCACACGGGCAGGCAATAATAAGCACAGTAGTTGCTGAAACGATGGCAAAAGCAATGGCTGGCTCAGGTCCAAAGTTAAGCCATGCTAGCGCACTTAACACAGAGGTAATCATCACGACAGGTACGAAAAAAGCTGAAATAACATCGGCCAAACGGCCAATCGGCGGTTTTGAATTTTGTGCTCGTTTCACCATATTGATGATCTGTGCAAGCGCCGTGTCTTTACCAACGCGTGTGGCTCTAAATAAAATCATGCCTGATTTGTTCAAAGTACCTGCGACAACCTCATCTTCTTCAGCTTTTTCAGCAGGCATAGGTTCGCCTGTCAGCATGGACTCATCAATAGAGGTGTGTCCTTCCAATACCACGCCATCGACGGGAATTTTTTCACCCGGTTTTACCTTCACAATATCGTTAAATAAAACCTGCTCAATACCTATCTGAACTTCTTTGTTGTCACGAACCACGGTTGCTGTTTTGGCTTGCAAGCCGATAAGACGCTTAATGGCCTCAGAGGTTTTACCTCTGGCTTTTATTTCTAATGCCAGACCTAAATCAATTAAGCCAATGATCATGGCGGTAGCTTCAAAATAAACATGCCGTGCCATTAATGGAACGGCGTCAGGTGCAAACACGACAACCATCGAATACAACCAAGCTGTACTTGTTCCTAAAGCTATTAGAGTGTCCATATTAGCGGAGTGGTTTTTAAAGCTTTTCCAAGCGCCAACATAAAAATGCTTACCTGAAAAATACATAACACCAAAAGTTAAAATGCCTACAACCAGCCAAGACATGCGCTCAAGGTTTGTTTCAACCGTCATTTCTCCAACCACAATGCTGTAGATCATCAAAGGAACGCCGAGTGAAAGGGCAATAAACGTATCGCGCATTAGCTTTTTGTAATATGCCCAATCCGCCGCCTCTTTCTCATCAAGCGCATCTGTTGCTGAGCTATCATCAATTGGCTTCGCGTTATACCCCACTGACTCAACAGCTTTGATCAATTCTTCTGTTTTAGCTGTCCCATAAACTGTTACTGTCCTATCAGCAAAATTCATTTCCGCACTGACGACTCCAAGAGTTGCCTTCAACGCCCCTTCAATTTTGCCTACACAGCTAGCACACCCAGCGCCTTCAATGATAAGCTGTTGGTTATGTGATACTTTCTCCAACGTATTCTCCTTACTTTTACACGAAGAGGATTGAGCTTTTGCCTTACAGCAACAGCCTGATTCAGTTTTTATATTTGTGTTAGTAGCCACCCTTTTTCCTCCTATGCTTTTTTAATTTGCTCAAAGTTTTCGATGAGATGACAAACCATGTTTGCAGTCGGTGCTTTGTCTTCCATTTCTTCCCATTGAGAAAGCGCAGAAGACATTTTTCCTCGAAGTGCCAACATTGCTTGAAACTGCTTTTCTGTTTCTTCAAGCCGCTCTTTGATCAGGCTTCTGACTAATGGGCACGCACTTTTACCATCTTCAGATTCATTAATAATTTCCTTGATATCTGCAACGGAAAAACCAAGGTTTCTGGCACTTAAAATGAATTTAAGTCTCGATACTTCTTTATTCGAGTATGACTTGTAGCCGTTCACTGACTTAGCTGGTTTTAACAATCCTAATCTGGTGTAATAGCGCACCGTATCAGCAGTCGTTCCAAGGCTTTTTGCCAGCTCTGCAACTTTCATGTTCACTCCTTAGTTCTTCACCTAAGTTTGTAATCTCACCTACAGCTTAGACCTGTGTCTAAGACACAGGTCAAGTGATTATTCGTGATTAATAATGCAAAAGCTAAAAACTAATTTTTTGGTAAAAGAGAAATCTCGGTCAAAATCGACAGCATTAAGTACTGTAAATAGCAATAGTTTGAGCATTTTCATAATGCCTTTCCAAATATCGTACTAATCGTTCAAAACAATTGGTTATTTAAACCAATGAAAAAATCATTCTATTTTGATGGGAGTGGCGAAAAAAAGACGCACTGTTCCCGTGATTAGCCAATAATTGGTGGACGATAAAGTAAGAGATGGATACCAGATTTTGGTAGGGGTGTACGCTGTAGAATTAGCTCAGAATGAATATTGCAAATACCTTCGTCTTGCGCTTCCACAAGATAGGCATTTAAATGAAAGCTTGTACAAAAACCGCCTTCACAACAAACACAATCACCAGCTTTACATTTTTCACAGTCTTCATCACCATGACGGTGTTTAGAGTCTTGCGAATTTTCAGTGTGATAGTGACTATTGTCAATCATTGATTGATGATGCATATTTTTGCTTGGTTGTATAATATGCGTGTCGGATGAGCCATTATGATGCTCTTCACAATTCATTGGTTTAGCAATAGCAAAGCCATGCTGCGTAAGCAACACAGTTATTATTACTATTTTAAACCACTTGAAAAGTCCAAACATTTTAATTCCTTCTTTAGCACCTACAATATTAGCCACTTTGTAAAAATAATTTTATGATCTTGATCAAACTTTGAACTAAAACCTAAACTTTTTACTTTTTACTTTTTACTTTTTACTTTTTACTTTTTACTTTTTTAAACAGCTTAAACTTAACAAGTATAAAAGGGGTGTCTAATTTATACTCATGAGATTGAAGCCAAGCATGAGCACCATTAAAAAAAATAAAAACCCTACGCTCATAACTAGGTATTGAGTAAGGGATCATTTTTCCAATTGTTCAGCTTTAAGCGCAGTACTTTGCAACAATCGGTTCTATCCCGAGCACACCCAATTCCCGTTCATCAAAAGTGATAAAATGGCCTATTGTACGTCTTTCAATGGCGATGTTTTTTGGCTTGACTCTTTAACCTTAAACATTCGCCAACTTTACTTCTTAGCTGATATTCCACCTTGATAGGTATACACCAGACTGGCACCGACTGAAAACAAGAAGTAGCTTACTATTACTGCTCTTAGTTCTTTCCAAAAAAACTATTAGCTAGGCCTTTCCTAACATAACTAAAATGGTTTAAATCCCAAAAAACGAAAGCTACCATCAATATAGTTGCGGTAGCTCTCATCAAGTCAATATAGTATTTCTTCACATCAGAGCCAGAACTTGATACCTGCAACAAAAGCAGTATCACGCGTACTTTGCCCATTTAACTTCGCAAAGTCGGCTGTATTACCAAATTTATTTGTCCACTCAACGCCAACATAGGGAGCAAACTGGCGGGTAAACTCATAACGAACCCGAAAACCAATAGCACTGCTAGATAAGCCACTACCAAGGTTATTTTGGACGTCATCCTTACCGTAAAGCGTCAACTCTGCTCGTGGTTGAACAATTAACTTTTGAGTAAGTAATAGCTCATACTCAGCTTCGATCGAAAATGCACTATTACCTTGCTCTCCTAAATACGCAGTCATATCAATTTCAAACCAGTAGGGGGCTAGACCTTGTAAACCAAAAGCTAGCCATTTGCGGTTTTCACCTTCGTTATTGTAATCAAGTCGAATACCGACTTGTGTATCCCAATAAGCAGATATTGCGTGGCCCCATAGAAAATCTGTTTGGTTCTCCTCTAAATTACCTTCGCTAAAATCTCCCTCAGTTTTGATGACTAATCTATCAAAAGTAGTGCCATACCATGCCTGAAAGTCAAAAACACCTGCGTTTGTTTGCTCATTATATTCAAGACGATCCCCTAGTAGCGCGTAAAATGAATGCTCATCTGCCAAAGTCAGTCGTTTGTCGCTACTGAGTGCATAAGGACCTTCAGTCAAAGTTGTACCTGCTGCATAAGCATGGGGGTCTCTAGCATCTTTAGGTGCATCTCCACCTTGTGCTTGCATTTTAGAATCACCCATCTCAGTCATCTCATCTTTTGCAGATACAGATACACTTATAAGGGGCAAACCTATTAATAATAGTCTTAACGTATTGGTTAGTATTAATTTTTTCATGATACAACTACCTCTCTAAACATACCTGCATCCATGTGGAATAATAAATGGCAATGCCATGCCCAGCGACCTACGTCATGAGGTGTTGTTAAAAAACTAATTCTTTGCGCTGGTTGTACAGGGATAGTATGGCGACGAACCTGTACATCACCTTTTTCATTCTCCAAATCGCTCCACATACCATGCAGGTGCATGGGATGTGTCATCATTGTATCGTTTTGTAAAATAACTCTTAAACGTTGATTATGCTTCATGTGAACTGGCGTGCTTTTTCCAAATTCCAAGCCATCAAATGACCAGCTATAACGCTCCATGTTTCCAGTTAAATGTAATTCAATTTCAGCCTCTGGCTCTTGCTGGTTTGTAATTCCCTCAAGAGAATGTAAATCTGCAAGTGTTAAAACACGGCGTCCATTTTTACGTAAACCTATACCGGGATCATCAAGGTTTGTTCTAGGCATATCAACACGCATATCAACAGAAGCTCCATACTCTGTTTTTGCATGACGCACTTTAGTGCTAGCAACAGCTAATGGGTTTTTAGTCATTCCATGTTTACTATGATCCATTGCCATCGCTCCATGACCCATTGCACTATGATCCATTTTATTAGAATTCATGCCCGACATGTCTGCCATACCTGCCATCGCGGAATGCTCACCACCTTGGGCCATATTCCCCATCATATCTGTCATCGTTAACCATTCAACGGGATCTAGAGCAGGTACTGGTGCATCAATATTAGGTGCCATTGATAAAGTACCTTTAGCATAACCTGAGCGATCCATGCTTTGTGCAAAAATCGTATATGCATCATTTTTTGGCTCGACAAGTACATCATAAGTTTCACCGGGACCAAATCTAAATTCATCTACTGTCACAGGTTCAACATTTTGTCCATCAGCTTGTACAACTGTTAACTTCAGCTCAGGTATTCTTACATCAAAAAACGTATTGCTAGAACCGTTAATAAATCTAAGCCTAACCTTTTCGCCAGCTTTAAACATTCCACGCCAGTTTGTCAAAGGCGCACAACCATTCATTAAAAAAGTCATTGCAGATGCTGATAAGTCTGCAAGATCTGTAGGGTTCATTCTCATTTTATTCCACATTTCCCGGCGTTGTAGCGCATTTGAAACGCTGCTATTTGAAATGTCATCAAAAAACTCTGGAACAGTAGGTTGATTAAAGTTAAATACATCGCTCTGTACTTTTAACTTGCGAAACAAATCCATTGGGTCATCATCAGTCCAATCAGACAATTGGATGACATGCTCATTGTCAGCACTAATAATATCCTTTTCTCTTGGCTCAATAATTAATGCGCCGTACATACCTGTCATTTCTTGAAAACCACTGTGTGAGTGATACCAATATGTGCCGCTTTGTTGCAGCTTAAATTTATAAACAAAGGTTTCACCCGGCATTATACCTTTAAAGCTAATACCCGGTACGCCATCCATTTGATACGGAAGAATGATCCCATGCCAATGAATTGAACTCGGCACTGATAATTTATTCGTTACCCTGATAGTAACGTCATCACCTTCTCTGAGGCGCAAGGTAGGAGCTGGTATTGAGCCATTGATTGTTGTAGCCATTCTTACAACACCTGTGAAGTTTACTGGTGACTCATCTATCACCAGATCTATGACTTCCCCACTTAGTTCGGGCGCAGTACCTGTTGAAGTTCCAGCAAGCAAAGATGAAGCTGCATGAAGAACACTTGGAAAAGCAGCTAATACACCGCCAGCAGCTAATCCTTGTACAAAGCGTCTACGTGGCGTAGAAACTTGATGTAATGGATTGTTGTTTCTCATTTTACTCTCCGTTGTTTGACCAATAAATTAATGTGACCAATGAATGTGCTTAATCTTCCATTCACCATTTTGTTTTTCCAGCACCATCGTTTCCATGCCTTGATAATCGCGTTCAACACCTTTATGAGTACCTGTAGTTTGACTACGCGACGCAGAGATAGCGGTATTTCCAAGTATCGTCACTTGATGTTCAAGTGTGTCGCTCTTCATCGCTGCTAAATACTTCATATCCGACAACATATGATGATGAGCATATTCATCAGCGCTCCTTTCAACGCGGCCTCCCTCGAAAATGGTGACATCATCCGCTAACTGCGCTCTAGCCTGTTTTTGATTGCCAGTTTCAAGTGCTTGATGAAATGCCAAAACAACTTTTGCGGCTGGGGTATCTATACCTTTAAACAAACCTTTGTCTTTGTTCTTATCACCATGAGCGTTTGCTGCGAAACTAAACGTCATTAATAAAACGAGTAATATATTTATTGTTTTCATTTTCATTCTCTCTTTTAGGTTTTAATTTGCAGGGCCAACAACACTAGTAAGCCCAGCCGTTACAGATAAAATGGCAAAAGCTACTACCATTTCTATCGAGATAGATTTAGATAAAGCCTCTCTGCCTTGACTATTTTTAAGTTGTGGAACGAGTATTAGTTTATGTTTAGCAGCAAGTGCCAAAATAGACACTACAAGGGCCAATTTAAACAACAGTGTTTGTCCGTAACTTGAGCTTATTAGTGCATCAAGACTTGCGACCAATTGAATCACGAGCCAGAGGCCTGCTACCAACAATAGGCTCAATGTAAAACTTGCTTGTTTGCCAAAGCTTTCCATCAGCAAATGAAGTTCTGCATAACTTAGCTGATGGCAAGCCTGTTTTAGTGGCAATAACGCCCCAAACCACCATGCCATAACGAGCACATGCAAAATAAGCAAGCCTTTTTCAATTGTGCCTAACTCAGAAATATGACCCAGTAACGTGAATGAGTATGCAAGGATTAATAAACTCAACATTAAAGCGCTTTGTTTTAAGTACGAGTTCACAGCGAGTTTGAACCTTAAAGCTAAAGCGATTATTGCGGTAACTAGCCCAAGCGCTCGAAGCAAAGCTCCAGTGCCGACAGAGGAGTCCCACATAATAGCCAATATATCAGCGTCTATCGCCCCCTGAATTCCCTCTTCTGCCATTGCACCAGTACTGGCAAAGAACCAAGTAATATTAGCGATCAAAGCCATAACTATATAAGTTCTTGTACACGTTAAATTCGCGATTACAGCATTAGTATGAGATTCATTATTCTCAAATATTTGCCTGAAAAATGTATAACCAGCAATACAGGCAAAGCCGACGTAAAATACAATTTTTGACAGTACAATGACTGTATTCCAGATATACATTTCCATATCAATCACACCGCCTATTTTAGTGAACCATAAAGCCGAAGCTATGTTTCATTTTATGACCATCGTTACCTAAGAAGGTTACATCCACAGCATAGTTTGCAGGAGCTAATTTAGGTAGTTTCCATGTAAATTTGCTAGTAGCGACTTTAGAAGGCTCGAATCCAAATTTAAATTCTTCGCCTTGTTTATTGGCCAATGAAACTTTTACAACCCGTACCTCTTTGGTGAACACCAAAGTTAACTCTTCTGGAGGATTCATTAGCATTGCATTATCAGCAGGCACACTTTTTTCAAGATGCACATGCGCAAATACCGCACTACTAAAAACGACACTGATTACGGTTAAAAATTTAATTAGTTTTTTCATATTTACCTCTATTTATTTAATGGATTAACGACTAAATTTATCTTTGAAAATTTGATTACTTGGAATCCCAGCATCTGTAATTATTTTTTCCACTTCACTCATCATTGCTTCTGGACCGCACAAGTAAAACTCAGCCAAAAGCAGTTCTGATTTTTGGTTCATATACGGCAGAAGTACTTTTTGAACATAGCCTGAGTGCCCTTGCCATTCTTCTGAAGGATTAGAAAGAGTAGGAATATAAGAGAAGTTTTTATGCTTCTCACTCAGTGACTTCAATTCATTATGGTATAGCAAGTCATCTTCAGTTCGCGCACCATAGATAAGAGTCAAACCACTTTTATCTTTATGCTTTTTCAACTGTTCAAAAATAATAGACCTTAGTGGTGCAAGTCCTGAACCCGCACCTATAAACACGCGACTAACTTTTTTATTTGAAGTGGCATAAAAATCAGAAAAAGGGCCTTTTGCAGTTATCGTTTCACCTACTTGGAGTGAACCTAAATAACTTGAACCTATTCCTGCTTTAAAACCATTCTTTGCGGTCTGCCAACGGATATTAAACATTAACTCATCAGACTCCTCGTCAAAGTTAACTAATGAGTAGTGGCGAGTTACACCGTTATGAGAAAATTTTCCATGATAGTAGCTATCCCAGTATTTTTCATAGCACTCTGGCATATCATCTGGACGTAAGCTATTCATCCCTGCTGGCACATCAAATTGCATATATGCACCAGCTTTAAATGCCAACTGTTTGCCTGATTTCAGCTTAAATTTCACTTCCTTGATAAAAGGAGTAATGAAATTAGTCGCAACCACAACTAGCTCATGATTTTCAATATTGCGATCAGTATTAACTTCAATCGAACTAATTTCAGAGAACCTATGCTGACATCCAAGCCGATAACCTTCCTTAAGTTGCTCCTGAGATAAATGTTCCTGTTCAGATAGTGTGATAGGTAATTTAGTTGAACTTAAGAACACGCATTTGCCACAAGTACCGCCACCACCGCAACCTGAAGGAAGGTATACATGTGAACTAGCTAGCCCTTCTAGTACAGTTGAGCGACCAACTGCTGAGATGTCAGTAATAGTATTTTCATTGGAAAACGTCACTGCCACTTTTTGCCTGTTAGTGCCCCAACCTAGCTTCAGTAAACCACTTCGATACTGTTGTATCAGCCAAGTAACACCAGTAATTGAAAGGAATAGCGTTGCAAAAGCAAATGCAATGATCAACCAATGGTTAAATCCTCCAGAATTGCCATAGTCCATAAAGTGAAGCTTCATCATCAGATCTTTCAATCTGAAATCATCATTGGCATGGCGAAGTACTTGACCTGTAATACTATCTAAATAAATAGTTGTATTGTTCTCATCCTCAACGGCAACTTGCCACATAGGATTTTGCTGCCTTACGTGATCAGAAAACGGAGGTTGAGATAACACTGGAGTAGTTAACTTACCCTGTCCTGAGTAGGAGTTTTTTGCCAAAGTTAGTACTTGTTCTTCAGACAAATTAAATGGCTTTCCTGTTACAGCATCAAATAGCTTTGAGTGGCGTTCTTGATAGCTATGCTGCCCCTTATCGAACACAAAATGATAGTAAGGCTGATGTAAAACCCATATAAGGTTTACTTCCTGCGGAGCATTACTAGTAATGTCTTTAATAGGGAATAGGTCAAAGCCTGTAATGCTACCTTCATGATGAGAATGAACTCTAAGTTCATTACCACTGGCTTTACTGTGATCCATCAAATTGAAGTAAAGGCCCGTTCCCAACCAAATAAGCAGTTGTAAACCAACAAATAAAGAAAGCCACTTGTGTATCGTTGTATTTAACTTAAATAGTCGCATCAAATGACTCTCTTTTTATTTGGGGAAAGCACTCGGTAATAAGTCAATACTGCGCCAGTAATTGCTCCCATTAGACCTAGAGTTGCGACCAAGAACAAAAACCAGTTAGATACGTTTTCTCCATCATAGTAATCCATAATGTGGAACCGCCACATCCAATCAAACAATCGCCAGTAATCATGACGCTTGGCAACAAGTGATCCTGTTTGTTGACTTATATAAAATGTCGGTGTGGAGAATTGCTCAAACGTCACTCTCCAAACAGGTAAATGCCTTGGGGACAACTCAGCAGGCAAGTTTGTCGCTGACTTAATCAACCTTATGCTGTCGATTTGATGATTCAGCACATAATGGTATTGTGCGATTTCTTTAGCCTTGGTTTCATCTACAAGGGCCTGAACAGCTCCAGTTTTAGCATCTATTGCTACTTTTCCATTTTCTCCATTAATAAAAGAATACAAAGGACGGCCCATACTTTGAGTAAGTGTAACTTGGCTAGCTTTAGGATAATCCGCAGCTAGCTTTACAATGGAGTAATCCATACTTGCTAAATCTATTTTGGCTTCCTCACTCTTAGCCAAGGTTTCGCCGTGTATATAGTGAATATCCATAGTCACCATATACACACCAGTAATCGACCAGAAAAGGAATTGTATCCCTACAAATGCCATTAGCCATTTATGGTACTTCCTAGCTTTTCTAAGCATTGTTTTTTAGCTCCGAGTTAGAAAGTTCCTTGTTAAAGGCGTTTACTTCGGGCTTTTTAACGATTGAATAAATCGCGGGTAAAACAATTAGAGTTAGCAGGACTGCACTTGTCATCCCACCTACCATTGGTGCAGCAATACGACTCATTACCTCAGAGCCTGTTCCTGTACCATATAAAATAGGCATTAGGCCGATAATGATTGTCGCTACTGTCATCATTACAGGACGAACACGTAATCCAGCACCGTGCAATAAGGCATCTTGATATTCATCTTCTGAGATGAGTTCTGCTCGCTCTTTCGCTTTTTCCTTAAGCTCAGCAAGTGCCTGATTGAGATAGACCAACATTATCACACCAATCTCAACCGCTACCCCAGCTAGAGCAATAAAGCCCACGCCAACAGCCACAGAGAAGTTAAACCCTTCCAGATACATCAACCATAAGCCACCAATCATCGCCATCGGCAAGGTAACGATAATGATAGCCACCTCACTAAACGCTCTGAAGTTTAAGTAAAGTAGAATAACAATAATGGCGAGTGTTAAAGGCAATACATAGGTGAGCTTTTCTTTCGCTCTTTCCATATATTCGTATTGCCCAGCCCAAGTAATTGAATAACCTGCTGGTAGTTTTAGATTATTAGCCAAGTGTATTTTTGCACTTTCAACATAAGTACCTACGTCAACACCGTCTATATCGATAAACGTCCAGCCATTTAAACGAGCATTTTCACTCTTAATCCCCGGCGGACCGTTCTCAACTCGAATATCTGCGACATCACCTAGTGCAATGCGTTGACCACTTGGTGTTACAACAGGTAATCGTGATAGCTGCTCAGGAGAGTCTCGATAGTCTTGCGGATAGCGTAAGTTAACAGGGTAACGCTCTTGACCTTCTACCGTTTGGGTAACGTTCATACCACCAATAGCTGTAGAAACCACTTGTTGAACATCTTCGATGTTTAACCCAAAGCGACTTGCCTTATCGCGTGAAATATCAACCTTGATATATCGTCCACCTGCAACTCGCTCTGAGTAAACTGATGCTGTGCCTGTAACTTCGGGTAAAATTTGCTCTATTTGTTGGCCGATTTCCTGAATCACATCAAGCTCTGGTCCGGCGACTTTAATACCCACAGGCGTTTTAATACCTGTTGCCAACATATCAATACGAGTTTTGATTGGCATAACCCAAGCATTCGTCAAGCCCGGAAACTTAACCAACTTATCAAACTCAGCTTTTAAAGATTCTGTTGTAACTCCCTCACGCCACTCTTCTTGAGGCTTCAACTGAATGAAGGTCTCAATCATAGTTAGAGGCGCGGGATCAGTTGCAGTTTCAGCTCTTCCTACTTTACCAAATACTGTTTCAACTTCTGGCACTGTTTTAATTAGCTTGTCTGTCTGCTGTAGAATTTCTCTTGCCTTACCAATAGAGATCCCCGGATATGTAGTCGGCATGTACATTAAATCTCCTTCATCTAGAGGAGGAATAAACTCGCTACCAATCTTATCAACAGGCCAAAAACCGACGATAGTCACTAATATTGCTGCTACAATTGTCGATTTTGGAAACTTCATTACTTGCTTTAAAACAGGCATGTAAATAGCAATTAGCAATCGGTTTAACGGATTTTTCTTTTCTGAAACAATTTTGCCTCGAATAAAGTACCCCATTAATACAGGCACCAATGTTATCGCTAAGCCTGCTGATGCAGCCATTGCATATGTTTTTGTGTAAGCAAGAGGAGAGAACATTCTTCCTTCTTGCGCTTCCAAAATAAATACAGGCAAGAATGAGACTGTAATGATGAGCAAACTAAAGAATAATGCAGGACCGACTTCACTTGCCGCCTTTGAGACTATTTGCCAACGATTTTCATCTGTTAGCGGTGTCTTTTCCATATGTTTATGCATATTTTCAATCATCACTATTGCGCCATCTGTCATCGCACCAATTGCAATAGCGATACCACCTAATGACATAATATTCGCATTGATACCTTGCATATGCATGATGATAAATGAAGCTAAGATGCCAATAGGTAGAGTGACAACTGCAACAATCGAAGATCGCAAATGAAACAGAAATGCAACACATACAATCGCGACGACAGCAAGCTCTTCGAGCAATTTACTCCATAGGTTTTCTACCGCCTCTCCTATTAAGCCAGAGCGATCATAAACCGTAACTATTTCAACTCCTTCGGGTAAACCTTTTTTTAACTCTTCTAATTTGGCTTTTACTCCATCAATGGTTTTTTGTGCGTTTTCACCAAAGCGCATAACAACCACACCACCAACAACTTCTCCTTCACCATTAAGTTCCGCGATGCCCCGTCTCATTTGTGGACCTAAGTTAACTTCTGCCACATCGCCAATAGTAAGCGGCGTTCCTTGTTCGTTCACACCGAGAGGGATCAACTCTATATCTGAAATACTTTTGATATAGCCAGTAGCGGTAACCATGTACTCTGCTTCAGCCATTTCAACAACAGAGGCACCTGTTTCTTGGTTACCACGCTTAAGGGCCATTTGAATGTGACTAAGTGGTATACCGTAGGCTCTTAACTTATCGGGATCGACTTGTATTTGATATTGTTTAACCATTCCACCAACGGCAGCAACCTCTGACACTCCGGGGACAGTTTGCAATTCATATTTTAAGAACCAATCTTGAATACTACGCAATTGGCTAATATCCAAGTTGCCCGTTTTATCTACAAGAGAATATAGGTAAACCCAGCCAACACCTGTCGCATCTGGCCCTAGTTGTGGACGCGCACTAGCGGGTAGTGAAGGGGCTACTTGACTTAAATATTCAAGTACTCTGCTCCTTGCCCAATATAAGTCAGTGTCTTCGTCAAAGATGACGTAAACAAATGAGTCACCAAAAAATGAATAGCCACGAACAGTAACAGCGCCGGGAACAGACAACATTGCAGTTGTCAGTGGATAAGTAACCTGATCTTGAACAACTTGCGGTGCCTGACCGGGGTAATTCGTTTTAATTATTACTTGAACGTCAGATAAATCTGGTAGTGCATCAACAGGCGTATTCTTTATTGAAAATAGCCCACCACCAATCAAAATTAAGGTAGCTAAGATAACAAAGAAGCGATTGCCAATTGACCATCTAATAATTGATTCAATCATTATTTTTCTCCCAACTTAATGATTCGAGTGATCAACGACCGGCTTATTTTCCTTGCCGTGTTGTTCATCTGATTCAAGAGAAATGTCAGTGATAACTAAGTCATCCCTAACCTCAAAAGTGAAAGTGACATTATCACCAACATTGAAATCAACTATTTCTATATTGTCCGCGACGATAAAATCCATCGTCGCAGCAGGTCTATCCCACTTCTCTATTGGGCCTCGGCTAATATTTAGAATCCGTGTATCAATATCAATCGCATTAATTAAACCTGATACTGTTGCTGATGATACTTCTTCACTCATATCAGCAGGCTCACTCATGATATGAATTCCAGTAACTTCATATCCACCCTCTTCGGTTTTGCTCACTTCAAAGTGCAAAGATTGACCTGACTTTAATGAGTCAATATCGACTTTTTCAGCCACAGTAAAATCCATAACCATTTCAGGCCAATCCCAAGCTTCAGCAGGGCCATGTGAAATATTAACCATGCGGTGCCCTGCCATAACACTATTAACATCCCCTTGCATCCAAACAGAGTTAGGCACTTCATCATGAGTCATTCGTTTAAAGTCAGAGCTTTTACTTGATTCAGAATCAATCAAGAATTGAGCAGATGTCACCACAACGTCATCTTCATTTAAGCCGTCTAATATTTCGATGCTGTCGATATCAACCCGGCCAATAGTCACTTCAATAGATTTAAATTGCCCATCACCTAACGCAAGTACTACTCTGTCCTGTTTACCTGTTCTAATAACGGCTTCTTTAGGCACGAGGATGGTGCTATCAGCTTGATTAGCGTGAATAGAGACTTGTGCAAACATATTTGGTTTTAATTGATAGTCTGTGTTATCAAATTTCAATCTCACTCTGAGTGTGCGTGTTTTACTGTTCAATGTTGGATAAACATAATCAACGACACCAGCCCAGTCCTCACCGGGTAAATAATCCAGTGTCATTGATACAGGAAGTCCTTTTTTAATTAAGGCTGCGTCACGTTCAAACACTTCTGCTTCAACCCAAACTTGATCTAGCTGGCCAATGCTTAATAAGGTGTTTCCCGGCTTTACATAAAAACCTTCTCTAACCTTCAAACCATCGACAACACCTGCTTGTGGTGAATAAAAGGTAATTGTTTGCTGAACCTTTCGTGTCTTTTCTAGCTTTTGAACAAAGTCTGCTGAAAGCTGTAACGCTTTTAGGCGATCTTTGGCTGCTGAAATTAAAGAACTATTGTTGCGCTTTAAAGCTATTAAAAGTTCTTCTTGCGCGTTAACTAACTGAGGAGAATACAGTGTATAAAGAGGCTGCCCTTTCTCTACAGGGTTACCTGCTGCTTTGATGTAAAGTTTATCAATCCAGCCATCAACCCGTGGGTGGATATGAATTAGCTTATCTTCATCATATTGAACATAACCTACCGTTGAGATTTCAGTATGCATATTTTTCAGTTCAACAGGTGCAGTGCGAACCCCAAGGTTATTCACTACATGAGGCGCAATTTTTACTGCTCCGGGGCCAAAGTCATCACCAGATGATCCTTCCTCATACACTGGAATTAAATCCATCCCCATAGGCGACTTACCGGGCTTGTCCCGGCGGTAATTAGAATCCATCGGTGCAACCCAATACAGAGGCTTTTTTTCTCCTGATGTTGCTTCATTACTATTACTGTTTGAGCCAGTACCTTGATATAAACTCAATGCTCCAGCACCAAGTGCTGCCCCAATGATGATGGCAATAATTGTTTTTGTATTCGTTGACATTATTTTTCTCCAAATTGCTGACTGGATAAGTGCTGATTAGTTTTGTGTGAAGTTTGCATCGACTTATGTTCAGCATTTGAGTTAGATTGAGAATGCGCAAAGAAATAGTTGATACGAGCAACTGTTTTAAGTGCGTCAACATCAATTCTTAAAGCTGATATTCTGGTATTTAATTCGGCAATTCTTGCTCGAACAACTTCGGCAAAATCGCCATCATCATTTGTGTAGGCTGTCAATGACGCTTCTGCTTGGTCATGAGTTTGTTTAAGGAGTTGTTCTTGATAGATAGATTGTCTATCTGATAAGCGTTTAAGCTGTCTTAGTTCTTTTTCTAAAACACTGATCATTTGCTTTGTCAGTAATAGTTTCTCGGTTTTAATAGTCTCTGAATCTGCAATAGAAGCTGCAACTTGCTTATCTTGTCTGTTCTCGGTAAACAAGGGTAAATCAAACGTTACCCCAACAGAAAATAAATCAGCTCGGCTATCACCAGAGGGCATATTGTCGCGATAGGCATAACTAGCATTAACACCCCATTGCGGCTCATATTGCTGTTTGGCTAACTCAATTCCTTTTTCTGAAGCTTTGCGTTTTATATCAATTGCAAGTATGGCTGGGTGATTCGAAAGCTCCTGAGCCAATAGATTTCTTGAGTAATTAGATGCTTTTAGGACTGTTGGATTATTCAATTGAATCGAAGGCAATTCTTTTGAGACGCTAAACTCTAATGGTTGCGCGTCAAAGTTGAATGATTCATTCAAACGATCCGCATCGTAAATATGAAGCCACTCATTGAGACGAGCGATTGTCGTTTCTAGTTTCTGCTTTTGCGAAGTTAATCTGTCATCTAACTGCACGATTTCCAATTGAGCACGAATAACATCTTGTTGTCTGGTTTTACCAACAACATTTGAATAGCTAGCTTTAGCCACTTCCGCCATCTGCTCAAAGAGAGACCAATCATCTTCAATCAATTTAATAGTTTGTTGGGCTAAGTAAGCATCTAACCAAAGTTGTGACACTTGGCTTTTCAACTTAGCTTTACGATCCTCTCGTAACAGTGGAAATTTCGTGGACTCAATTTGTAACTGGTCTTTCTTGATCTCTAGACTGTCGCCTCTCGGAAACATTTGAGAGACGCCAACCTTTAGCTGAGTCATTCCTTCCTGATCTAAATCCCAAGTATCTGTTGGTAAATTCATTATCCCTAGCGATACTTTCGGATCAGGCAAAGTACCTGAAGCAATACTTCTATTTTCAACTGCACTTTGTTTCAATCGGCTACCATGAAGCCAAGGATCATTTTGCTGAGCTAAGGTGATAGCTTGTTCAAGCGACACTACTTTCTCAGCTTGAGCTGAGAATACAGATAAGCCGAGTATTAATGCAGTTGAAAGTGAAGTAAGGTTTGAAGAGTTCAATTTCATTAGAATTGCTCCTCGTATGTCTTAACTTTTGCATAGACTTTGCTCGTTCCATCTTTAAATAGAATTAACACGTTGTATGGCATAAAGCGGTCATCGACTTCCATACCGGGAGAGCCAACTGGCATTGCTGGAACTGAAAGCCCAATCGCATTGGGATGTTCTTCTGATAAGAACTGCTGAATAAATTTAGCAGGTATATGACCTTCAAAGGCAAATCCATTTCTACTCACTGCCGTGTGGCATGAACGGTAATTAGGTTTGATACCATACTTAGTTTTGATGTTGCCGATGTTTCGGAAATCTTTGGAATGCGCAACGATCCCTTTGTCTTCAATATGAGTTATCCATTTTTTACAACACCCACAAGTAGGGGTTTTATAAACGATTAACTCCAAAGGTGTTACGTCGTTATTGTGTGCATGGTTATGTTCGTTGGCGTTTGCAAACGCAGGTGAAAGCAGCATTACTACTGCTATTTTTAAATACTTATTGATCATTTTTGCCCCCAGACATCGCTGGAAAATATCTATAGCGCTACGACGCTATATTGACTAACAGAAAAATTAATTACATGTGCGAGAAATTTGGACGCACTAATCCTGTATTAGGCAAAAATTGGTGGACGATAAAGGGAAGTGGAAATTGAATGAGGTTGTTTAGATTGCAGAGCAGCTACAGATTCACTGAATATTTGAATATCTGTCGAATCAATACTGGAATTTAGGACTGTCGTAGATGAGCAAGCATTTGTAGGACAAACACAAACACCACAACAATCTTCTGATTGACCGTTACTGCTTTTATTCATATCACCATGCTCCATTCCTTCATGATGACTCATCTTGGAATGTTCCATGTTCATGTGTGATTCATGAGAACCTAATGACATTTCGCAAGACATAGCAGAATACGCAAATGCTTGCCCTACAAAGGCAACCAGCATAAGCGTTATTACTAAGACTTTTGAAAATGCTTTAGACATAAAATTCTCATAAAAATATACATGGTCTATGCTAATACAAATTTTCGAATAAGTAAATTGATGTCATGTAAACATTTATGAATATTTGACTAACGTCAATTTTTTCAAAGAGGTAAGTGACAAATAATAATCTCATCAGACTTCTTATCTTCGCTATTCAATGGCTTTTATTTTGAGACTTAAGTTGCTCTCTCATTTCTAAAACTCGATCTGCCGAATAAGCTCCTGCTCTCATAACAACCAGTTCAACAAACGAAATATCAATTAACTTATGGTCAGTATCAATCACATAACAACTCCCACTATGTGTGTATATTTCTAACTTATCCTCATCAGCAGATTTGCTAACAATCTTTGAAGTCACGATTTGCTGAAATGGCCGAAACCTGAATGTTTCATCTTCAATAACCCCCCCTGATAAAAACTCGCCAAGAAATATTTTTTCAAATTCTTTATAGTCGTAAACAGATACTATGTAGGCATCCTTTAAATATATCCTATCCAACGTATTCCCTTACTAATAACTAGCCGGGAGCATATCTCGCAGCTCTAATAACTCATTAGGAGAATACATACACTCATGCATTAAATTAAACTCAAATGCATTTACATCAAACTCTTTAGGTTCAGCATCTAAGATATAAAAGTCAACACCAAAGCACTTACTTTCTAGACCATTGATTTCCAAAACCTTTATCGTGAATAAAGCATCTCCTTCTTTACCATTTTCATTTTCGTCAGCAAATGTGCCGTAAAGCACCCGTTCAACTTTTTCCTCTGTATCAGATTGAATTGAGATAAGTTTTGCGTTGGTTAGTTTTACTCTAGGTCTCATGCTTGAACTCCTTTCATATCTTCTACAGAAAAAGGATGAAAAAAACTTAGATATTTAACCCCATCAACTTTAAGCAAATTGTTGTCAGCATCAAAATGTGACAGAACACTAGATTGATAGTAATCGTCCGGCCAACCACACCTAGCAACACCATTTTTTGTATTTGAAAATACCTTCAACTTTTTATTGGAGGTCATTATGAATTCACCCATCCCTAAACGTTGGCTAGAAATCCTAGCGCTTCGCTCATC
>NZ_JAQREZ010000058.1:0-23609 GCF_028598715.1 Pseudoalteromonas sp. GABNS16E | reverse complement strand
TTCAGCTTGCTTCAAAATAGTGAGGATCTGACTGTCTGTAAAATGTGCTTTTTTCATAATTTTCTCCTGTGTTTACAATAAGAGAAAATTCTACGTTTGGCATCTATTATTTTTCGGGGGGATTACCCCTTTAAATAAACAGATCAGTGAGAATGCGATTGAAGTGGCACGATTGTCAAACTTTGGGATTGCATATTTCAGCAGTATCGATAATTGGAATACATGGTTAGACACACCCAATGTTCAATTTGATAATCAACCTGCACGAGCCATAATGAGCAGTATCCGTGGCCGTGAATTAATACGCAGAGTCATTAGCGGGCTGCAACATGGATTTACAGCGTAATAGTCGTTTACCGGATAGGCCCTAAGCAATATAACACTCCCTGTAATTGTCTTTTAGTATTGAACGCCATAGTGCAGGATCCATTGCCTTGCTGATTATACCGTATCTACACAACAATCGGGTATGCTTGAAAAGGCCTCAACTTGTCATTTTTAAGCCACATATTTTTATATGTAAACCTAGTTTCTCAGCTGTTTTTAATCACGCAACTGCTTTGGTAATCCCTCCGAAAATAATAGAAGCCAAATATAGAACGTTCTCTTCATGCGTCCATATAAAAAATACATAAATAATCTTATTTACCACCTATAAACCCTATCTAAAACATATAATCAGTAAAAAACCACAAAAACAAAATAAACCATTGAATTAAAATAACTTTTAAAAATTTTTTAGAAAGTGCTAAATAGGGGGGTCTATTTTTTGGAAGTCATTAAAAAAGCTAACATGCTTAAAAACAGTTCATTTAAACGGTATAATTATTCGATAATTTTTAACTCAGACTAATGTCCCTAGGTACTTTACTGATCGTATCCCCTTGGTTTTGTAACCATATAAGCTCCAAATATCACAATGCCTGACATACTGGTGTAGCTAATATGTTTATTACATGGCATTACCTAATGCTTATTTGTATTAGCATGAACTAAAAACAGAAGCTTACTTCCCCTTATTTTATTGAATACCTACAATAACAGAACTATACTTCCCTTTTGAGCATAACTATTATAATTTTCGGAAGTATAATTCTGAGGTATTTATGAGTGTAATATTCCAATTGTTTCACGCTGGTCAGTGGCATGATGCTGCTGAATTAACGTTTACAGGTGATGAAATGAGCTCTAAAGTAAGGCTCACTTACCTTACAGACTATCTATTTTCTATAGCGGATAATGATTGTATTGATAACAGAGCATGCTCTGTTAATGCACCATTGAGTATTATTCCGACAGACTATTTAAAGTGGCCTGCTCTTTTAGATGATTTAATGCCTGTAGGAAAGTCTCGCTCCTGGTGGTTACGGCGTTTAAATGTGGCGCATGAAACGCCTTTTAAGAAAAATATCGCTTTACTAAAAAACGCATGTAATTCACCTATAGGCAATCTTCGAGTTAAAGGGCATTCAAACAAAGTATCAACCAATAATGATGTACTTTACTTTGAAATAAATGATGTTGTGTCTTTACAGTATGATTTTTTAGAATATGCCAATGAGCAAGGTGCCACGGTTGGAGGGGCAACGGGTGCAGGCGGTGTTGCTCCAAAACTACTGTTAATGCTTGTTAAAGATAAAGTATACATAGATGGCGACTTTGCCGGAAAACCTTTAACCGGCATTGCGTACTTAACCAAATTTGCTAGAAACAACCGGCAAGAGATTGATAACGATATTTTAAAAGCTGAAGGGGTTTATTACAAAGTGCTAAACCAAGTGCTCGATGGTTTGTCAGTAGAGACTATGGATCCCTCTTTAATAAAAATACTCGAGCATAATGGCCAAGTAAGCTTATGGCTACCTCGCTTTGATATTGAAATTAATAATGGAATTGCTCATAGGTTAGGTATGGAAAGTATCTATTCAATTATCAATGCAGAGCCTGGAAGTGTGCAGAATCATTTTGATGTGATTAATCGCCTTTGGGCAAAAATTAGTAACGTAACTGATATGTCATCTGAGGATTTTATAAAACAGTATGTTGCACGCGATTTTTTGAATTTAATCTTTGGAAATTCAGACAACCATGGGCGTAATATTTCATTTCTCAAAAAAGAGAATAAGATTTCGTTTGCGCCTATTTATGACTTTGCGCCAATGAAAGCAGATCCTGAAATGGTAACGCGATTATTTAAGTGGGGTGACGGTTTTGAACGTGGAGGCAAGGTAAACTTTTTACATATCGCTGAGCAACTCTCACCTATGTGTGATCCAAATGAATTGATTGCATATCTTCAAGAAATAGCCAAAAGGCTCAAAAATTTACCCATAAAACTTTTAGATGCCGGTTGCCCAAATAGTATTGTTAATTTTCCTTCAATTGGGTTTGAGTTTTTAGAGAGTAAGTTTGTACAAATGGGGGTGATGGATGAGTAAGTATGATGGGTTAGAAAGGTTGGCACTTTTAGCACAAATAGAGCACGACATTTTAAATAATGAAATAGAAATAGGTGATGCAGTGCGATTAGTTCGCACTAAGCTTTATAAAATGTCGCAAACACGCTTTGCTAATTATGTCAAAGTATCAGATAGGACATTACGTGATATTGAGAAAAACAACACAGATCCTCGCTTATCGGTTTTAAAAAAAGTACTAAAGCCGTGTGGGTTTGCTTTAACATTAAAAGTGATGACTAGAATTGTTTCTTAAAGTGACTTCTCGTCACCTTATCAGGCGATGTATAGTGGTTAAGTAAGTTTGGCCACCTATTACGCAGTAAACCCATATTGTAGAGCGTTAATGACACGGCGCATCAATTCGCCCGGACAGTGATTATCAAATTGTAGATTGGGTATATCTAACCACTGATCCCAGCGTTTGACATCACCAAAGCCAGATAATTTTGCTACCTCTAATGCATGTTCACTGATCTGTTTATTGAATGGCTTTGCAGTATTGCGAATTAAGTCCGCTCGGTTGTTGCTTTTGCAATATCACTCACATTCCAGCCCATTAAATTAGCAAATGCACGAAGACCCGCCGTTCTAAGACCGGTTTGCTCAACAACATTAAATAAAGCTTTAGCCTGTAAACATTAAATTTGTACTAAAAATTTTAAAAGTTATAATTTAACATGCAGCTTAAAATATACTCATCAGGAGATCATTTATGAACGTCATACAAGTAGCAACGTTATTGATTTTAGTCATGACTGCATTGACTCTCGTTGCTGGTTTATACGCTCTTAGAAATGGTAATAGATAGTGTTCTTTTTTAGTTAGGAATGTTTTCCTGATCTGAACCATCATTAGTGGACACTTCGTTAAGCGACATTTAGTTGTTCAAATTTATCGGGGCTTAAATAGCCTAACGCACTATGCCTTCTCTTTTTGTTGTAATCAATTTCTATATATTCAAATACATGCTGCCTCATGGTTTCTCGGTTCATAATAGGCTCATATTGGATGGCTTAGACCTTGAGTGAATGGAAGAAGCTTTCCACACACGCATTATCCCAGCAGTTGCCTTTACGACTCATACTTTGCATTAAATGATGTTCGCTTAATAAATCACGATAAGCATGGGAAGCATATTGGCTGCATCTATCACTATGCACAATGACATATTTAGGTCTACCTCGGCGCCAGATAGCCATTTCCAGGGCGTCACACACCAAAGATGAGGTCATGCGTGTACTCATTGACCAACCAGTCACTGAGCGCGAGTACAGGTCGATAATCACAGCAAGGTAAATCCATCCTTCGCTGGTCATTAGATACGTGATATCACCTGCCCATTTTTGGTTAGGCTTATCGGCGGTAAAGTTCTGCTCAAGTAAATTAGGCGCCACAGGTAAATTGTGTTTACTGTCGGTGGTCGACTTGAATTTACGAGCTGCTTTAGCGACTAAACCCTGACGTCCCATGCTTCTGTTGATGGTTTTTACATCATGTTTATTTCCTTGCTCCGCCAGCTCGACTTGGATACGTCTCGCACCGTCTCGCTCTTTACTGTCAACAAATACGGCTTTGACCTGAGTATCTAACATTTGCTGTTGTTGTTTGCGCTTACACACGTGCTCACATGATTTTATCCATGCATAGAACCCACTTGGCGATACACAAAGTACCTTAGCCATTCTGATAACGCTGAATGTGCTTCGGTAGCTTTGCATAAATTCAAATCGTGTTATTTTTGATTTTTCGCGAAGTAGGTGGCGGCTTTTTTTAATATATCTAGCTCCTCTGCTTGCACCGCTAGTTGGCGTTTCAAACGAGCATTCTCGGTAGCTAACGTACTTTCTCTATCTGATGTAGACGCTTTTTTCAGAGCAGCAGTTCGCCAATAGTAAAGCTGGGACTCTGCGACACTTAATTCTCTGGCAGCTTGAGCAAAACCTACTTTACTCGCCAGCTTTAGTGCTTCTTCTTTGAATTCTTCTGAATAGGATTTACGTTTGGTCTTAGTTGTCATGTTTCACCTCTATGAGTTAGTTTACTCACTTAATGAGGTGTCCAAAACTATTGGTTCAGATCAAATTATCAGACGTCATCAATAGCGTATATTCAAGAATTAAAGTGACAGGACATTAGGAAGTTGAAAAAGTTTAAGTTTATAAACAATCAATCAAAAAAGGAGTTTCTAGCGTTGCCTGATAAAATTCAAAAGCGCTTTGCAAATGATTTAAACGCAATCTGTCAAAACAAAGAGCCATTTAGCAAGTTTAAGCACTTAAAGGACAGTGTAGGTATTGGCGCGGTTGAACTGATAGAAAACAGCAGACCAGCATATAGAACGATTTATGTTGCTAAATTTGCTGACACTGTTTTTATTTTGCACTCATTTACCAAAACTACTAACGGGGTAGATAGGCAGGCAATGGACACTGCGAAGAAACGATACAAATTAATGGAAAAAAGAAATTAAGTGACACATACCACTACTTGAACATATATCAACACCAGTATATAGTGGTTATAAGTTGAACAATAAAGTTGTTAAGATGACTCTTGAATACTCAAATATCTTTGATGCAATCACAGAAGATAAAGCAGAAGCCTCTGAACTACAGACGCGCTCAGATCTGATGATTGTTATTCGTGACATTATCAATGCTAAAAATTGGTCACAGGCCCATGCAGGAGTTCAATTAGGGTTAACTCAACCTCGCGTAAGTGATCTGGTAAATGGCCGAATTGATAAATTCAGCATTGATAAGTTAATGACTTGTTTATATAGAATTGGTTTTCGTTTCAAACCATCCTTTACAGATGATCAGTTAACAATGGCTGTTGAAGCAGTTAAAACACACTAATTGGAATAATTAATCAGGAAATACACATGGAATTGACATCGCGGATTCAAATCTGAGCTAGTACACATAACGTTTAGGTGGCTTTAGCCGCCAAGCCCTCCTGCATCAATTTTGCAGGCGTTTCAAATCCAAGTGTCTTCCTCGAACGATTATTAAGTTACTCAAGTACTGGTATAACTTGCGCTGGTGTTATCGCCTTAAAATCTGTGCTCTTCGGCCAATACTGGCGTAGTAATCCATTCGTGTTTTCATTCAATCCGCGATCCCATGAGTGATAAGGGCGAGCAAAATAAACAGGAACACTTAATGCTTCTGTGATTTGCTCGTGATAAACGACCTCTTTTCCATTGTCCGCGGTGATGGTATGAAGCGCTGACCTAAAAGGGCTTAATAATTATATCGTCGCCGCAGTGACGACCTCTGCTGTTTTGTCTGCCACCTGAGTTGACACAGTGAATTGCGTGATTCGCTCCACAATGGTAACAAGGGCGCCGCGATGACCTTTACCTATTACGGTATCTATTTCCCAATCTCCGATACGACCTTTCTCATCAACTAGTTGTGGACGTTCTTCAATGCTAACGGGATTTTTTATTTGCCCTCGGTTTGTCTTACCGAGCCTCCATCATCTAATTGAGCCAGTTGCTCATTTAATCTCATGATAAAGGAGTCAAAATTAGTCGTGTTAGTAAGCTTTTAGGCCACACGAAAGAAGTGACAACGGTTTTGTATATTGTTAATGATAAAGAGAAAGGTTATGAGGATGTTTTAAATAGCTTGTTTTAATATTGTTCTATACTTATTGTTATCGTAATAAAATTTACTGTAATATAAATTACAATAACTTTAAGAGGCTAGTGTATGCAAAAATTTTATAACAGAGAAGTCCAGCTTAATAAGTTACGAACGATCTCTGATAATATAGGGCAATCCAAAGGCCGGTTAAGTGTCGTTGTTGGTCGTAGGCGTGTCGGTAAAACGCGTTTACTTAATGAAGCTTTTCAAAGTATTACGCAGCAATACCTTTATTTATTTGTGAGTCGAAAATCTGAGAGTGCCTTAGTCAGCGAATTTTCAACTATATTGCAAAATGAATTGAATACAAAGTTCTTTAAGCCAGAGTCTTTGAAAGATATATATGAATATTTACTAGATTACTCCACGCATACACCTATCACTGTAGTTATTGATGAATTTCAGGATATTGAACGAGTAAATAGTAGCCTATTTTCAGATCTACAAAACCTGTGGGACGAATATAAAAATAAGTCGATGATGCATTTGGTTTGTTGCGGGTCTATGTACAATTTAATGACCAGGATCTTTAAGGATGAAAAGCAACCATTACTGAATCGTGATGATTACTTTTTTAAAGTTAATCCTTTAGCGCCGAATTATATAAAAGCAATTATGAAGGATAACGATAGATATACGCCAAACGAGATGCTTACTTGGTGGTGTTTATCTGGAGGTATACCTAAATATCTTGAATGGCTAACTAATTCAGGTAGTTCACCTTTTGACACACTAATTTCAAATGGTTCGCCCTTAATAAAAGAGGGTATGCATCGACTTGTCGAAGATTTTGGTTCTGAGCATCGTGCCTATTTTGATATTCTAGGGGCTATAGCCAGTGGTTATAATAGCCGGCCACGAATAGAGAATTACTTAGATACGAGTGTCGGTGTACACTTAGATAAATTAGAAAAAGATTTTGATATCATAACAAGGCTCAGACCGATTACTGCAAAAGAAAACTCTAGAGACATTCGCTATAAGATTGCAGATGAATTTTTAAGCTTTTGGTTTCGTTTTATATATAGTAACCGAAGTGCAGTTGAAATAGAGAACTATGACTTCATAAGACGCATAGTATATAGGGACTTTGATACGTATTCAGGCACCCAGCTAGAGACATTATTTAAAGCTATTATTATAGAATCGAAGCAATTTAATAATATTGGTAGTTATTGGAATAATAAGGGTGAAGATGAAATCGATATTGTTGCTATTAACGATTTAGATAAAGAAATTTTAATTGCTGAAGTTAAGCGCCAATACAAAAAGTATAGTGAGCCAAAACTGATTTTGAAGTCTAAGAGTTTATTGCAGAACTTAAACAAAAAGGGTTATAAAGTTTCATATAGAGGGTTTTCACTAGACAACTTAGATGACATTCAGAATGAGTTTAAAATGTTCGAGCCTGTAACGGATTCTGTGTAACTGCTCGTTTTTAGTTTTTTAATTGACGCTAGATATATAGTTGCTGATATGAATCGCACTCCTTAATGTATTGTCTGATCATCTTGCCTTAACATTGCCTAATGAGATTAACTTCGAGGATATTTTCAATTTTCTGTTTTTTACCGCTCCAAATGTACTTGTAATGCCCACTTTGAATAGGGATCGTCACCGCTTTAGGCTTAAATGCGGCTACGCATTCCCTCCCATCATCACGAACGCTTTTATACAGTAGGCCATTACTGTCGTTTGATGCCCCAAGCTCTATGCTCTATGCTTTATGCTTTATGCCCGTAGCTCGTAACCCGATGCCCGTTACCCTTAGCTCTTAACCCAAACACCGTGCTTGGCTTAATCTCTACCTATCACCTAGCACCTTTATTTTATAAGCTCGCAGCCCGCCCCCCTAAGTTCTAGGCTCAAAGGCCCGTTACATTTTCAGAGAGCCCGGTGTACATCCATGCTTTTATGAATAACTCGAATAATTACAACTTGTATCTTGTCGAATGCTTTGTAATAAATAACATGACTCCCTTGCGGTCGCTTTCTATAGCCTTCTCTAATGTAATCACAAATATAACCTAGCTCTGGTTCTTCTACAATTTGATGAAAAACGCTATCAAGTAATTTTAAATTGTCATTTCTCTGCTGCCTGCCCCAGTTAAGTTGCGTGTAACGAGCGATTTTTATTAAATCTGATTTAGCTTTTTTAGATATATGAAATTTCATATCAATGATTTTCTTTATCTAAGTCACTTAATAGTGTGTCATATGAATAATCAGCTATTCCGCTGTTTTCTCCCTCAACCAACATATTCCTTAAATTGTTCATTTTCAATTCTTGATCTTCTAAGGCTCTTAATCCAGCTCTTAGAACTTCACTTGCAGATCCATACCTACCAGTCTCTAATTGCTGACTAATAAATGAGTCAAAATGCTCACCTAATGTAACACTTGTATTTTTCGCCATGCCAACCTCCGATACCAAAATTCAATATATTTTGGTATCAAAAACATATCAAGTCAATTAAGAAAGACAAAAACACCTCCTAATCCTACGTTGCTAAAGTATAAGCAACTATTTTTTAGCTTCTTATTAAGGCGGTATGGTTGAAATTTAAATCAAATAACCCCTTACTTTGAATAACGTAACTAGGTTCTTTGAGAAGTTCGACTTGCTCTGTAAACATAACCTTACTTCAAATCAAATGACAGTGTTGATTTCTTAAAATGCCGGGTAAGCGGTGATTGCGATTTTAACGCGCTTATCACACAGTTCCCTTCAACGCCGTAGAAAAATTATTGGACTCTATTGGGTGAAATATTGATAATTTTTATTAGCTATATAGCTAACATTCAATAAGTGAATATATGTCGAGTAGAGCAAATATTGGCAAACAAATAAGTACTAGCAGGAAAGCTTTAGGCTACACGCAACAAAAGATATCAGAGATCGCAGGGATTAATAAAACAACGATTTCCGAGGTTGAGAACGGTCGCTTTACGGGTTCGTTCGATATATTTGAACGCCTGCTTGATGCAGTTGATTTACAATTTGAAGTTACCTCAAAACAACACTCTCTACCAGACTGGGATACCATTGAAGATATATTCTCGGAGGATGACTAATGAGTGGCACACCACTGCTTCCAAATAAAATTACAAATATAACAGTATACACTGACTATGCTGAAGTTGGCGTACTAACACATGGCTCAGTTGTATTAGTGGCTCAGTATGTACAGCTCAGTACATCACTACCAGCCAATACAAGAAAACCTACACGTATCACTTACTATGACTAAAAAAGGCATGGATGGTTACTCATCGGGTTCTCTTCATCCTATATTTTCACAAAACTTACCGGTGGGTCATTTTTTCACCCAAATTTGTATGCTTATTAGCATAACATTTCTTCCTTAATGGGTGGCCAAAATCACTGTACCACTTCAGCTGAGCTGTACTAGTTCAGCAGTAGAACCTTTTATCACCCCCTCACCTGTAAACCCTTTAAAAAGACTTTTTGCCGACTTCGCTTTTGTGATGGAGCACAAGAATGCCTAAACTTAATAATTTGGAAACATTGGCAGTCCACTGACCAAAATAAGCTTTATGTAAGATTGCTATAGCCGAAATTCAGTACGGTGATCCATCTGCATGCTCAATTCCTTTTTCGCAGACGAGAGTAACCCAACTAAGTTTGATATTAAAAACTCACGGAATTTGTCTTTGCCTAAAGTTCGATCATATGCCTCTTGGCTTAAAAATCGCTTCATTTCTTGATCGAAATCGCGTCCATTTACAATGCTTTCAATTGATGCAATTCTCGTATCAAGCAGCTCAATAAACCCCTCTATTTTATAATCGCTCACTTTCTTCTCAATGAGCTTCTTATTGATCGTAGCCCCTTGCTGTTGTAACCACATAAGATCCCAAATATCACGATGCCTAACATACCTTTGAGTCGCTGGAAGTGAGATAA
This sequence comes from Pseudoalteromonas sp. GABNS16E, assembly GCF_028598715.1. Classification (NCBI taxonomy): domain Bacteria; kingdom Pseudomonadati; phylum Pseudomonadota; class Gammaproteobacteria; order Alteromonadales; family Pseudoalteromonadaceae; genus Pseudoalteromonas; species Pseudoalteromonas sp. GABNS16E. The sequence continues at coordinate 13,569 of NZ_JAQREZ010000058.1, read as the reverse complement.
TTTTATCTGCCATTATCTCTTCTAATGACTCAACATAAATAAGCGTATCTTTATAACCATCCGGCAAAAACGCATAATTTTGTTTCAGGGGCAGTGGTACTTTTGTGTGAGCCAGAATATTAGCAACTTCAATTTTAATCCTCTGCTTCGCAATACTTTTGTGCTCTGGCGCAGTGACTATTGCTATTTGCCATTTATCAATTCTTAAATCGGTATATTTAGGATCTTTTTTAAGCGACTGAGGTTCCTTAACCGTTATTTCAAACCCATATCTGTCGCCAATATACTCCTCGATTACTTCTTTCATTTTTGATAATGTCTTGCTGTTGAAATCATAGCCCCCTGCGAAATCGAGGTCTTCACTATAGCGATTAGAACCGTAGCATAACCTTAAACTCGTCCCGCCTTGAAATACAATATCATCCAGCATACCTGCTCGATCGAGCGCAAATAGAATATCGTAATGAAGTAGCTCTTTTTCGATTACAGGCTTATTACCTGAGCCAGCATTTTCTTCCAGCGCTCTTTCAACTAAAAAATTAAAGTTCTCTCGTTTAGTCATCATGCATTACCTCCATATCAATTAAATGGGTATTTCTACCAACCCGATTTAAGTCCCTCAGTGCAGCAGTCTTTGATGCTATTCTTAAAGGCCTATCAGCCTGGATAATGTAAGGAAGAATATCCCTAACTGCACGCTTAGTATGTGTAAACTCAATAATGCCATAAGGTGTTTTATATTCACCTTTCGTCCCCGTAGTCATAAGTGTTAACCTGTCAATTGGGATCTGAGAAATTACACCGTACGCTGATAGCGCGGACTCTAAGCTCACATAATTATATTCTCCACGTCTTAATGCCGTTGCAATCAAGTCCAACGTATTAGATGTATTTTTATATCTAGATAAAGCATATACATAAACGCCCCTAGCCACTCTCTCCAAAATACCGCTCTTAACAAGGCGAGCAAGACTTTCGTTTAGTGAGCGCGGAGAATCTTCATGGAAAATTTTAGATAAATCTCGATGCAAAAAAACGTAGCGGCCTTTCTTATCTAATTCATTCAGTCTTTGAATTGCTCGTTCTTGCTTCATAATTAAGTCTCTACTTATTACACTTATAGGCAGTATAACTAACCACATAACGCAAATCAAAGCTTTAAGTGAGTAGTTACAATGTGTTTAGGCAGTATAATAGACCACTTAGAGCGCGTAATGACCCTATTTAGTAGGAATTAAAAAATCACCGAAGAGAAGATGAACTACCAACATTAATACGAGAGCCTTTAAACCAGCCAAATTAATTGACGCTAGATACAAGTCAATATTTCTGGTTATTTCATGACCCATGCAACCTCACCACCTACTTAACATAATAATAGCTATCGTAAATTGGGGTTTACGAGAGCTATTTTATAAGTTATCAGTGCTATTTATAGCTTCAGATAAAAGGTTTGAAAAGCTTAAGAGGTATAGAAGCCTGGAAAAGTGTGGAAATTCAAAGTTCGTTCAGATGAATGGGTACTAATATTTTTAGACTATCTAAAATTTACGGAGAAAAGGCAGATAGTAACAAACCGGTTTTACCTCAAATACACTGAACTAAGTTAAGTGATGTGAGTGTTGCACCATCTTATATTTATGCTCCAATCTTTCGTAGGTACTATTTAGTAAACTATTAACTAGTTGTGAAAGTACATATTTAATTTACGCAAAAGTTATCAAGCTTTTTAAAAGCCAAACTTCAGTAATACTAAAGCGGGATCTAAAAATCTAAAAATTAGACTAACGCTAATGTTGAAAAAATATTATAGCTGTTATAAGTTACATACGTCGCTAAGGTGAAAACTATCTTCAACGACAAAAACCTTTTTACTTTGGTAAAGAATTCGCTTCGGCGAAAGAGAACCATTATCGCAAAGGCGATAAAAAACCATTATCGCAAAGGCGATAAAAAAGCATTATCGCAAAGGCGATAAAAAAACCATTATTGCAAAGGCGATAAAAAACCGTTATCGCAAAGGCGATAAAAAACCATTATCGCAAAGTCGATAAAAAACCATTATCGCAAAGGCGATAAAAAACCGTTATCGCAAAGGCGATAAAAAATCTTTTTGCTTCGGCAAATAAAAAGTCGCTTCGGCGATAAAACCCCTTTTTTGCTTCGGCAAATAAAAAGTCGCTTCGGCGATAAAACCCCTTTGGCTGTTTAGCCAACTAACCGCTAGTTCAACTGAACTAGCAAAGTAGGTTTAAACCAGCCTACCTAACCACACAACCAATAAGCATTTTTGTTAATTTGCCTATAGGTCTCTTTTTTGTGTCCAAAATTTATCAAAACAAAATTGCATAAGTATATTTTCAATAACTTAGCATTTTTGACTGCGATTTTTTATATGGGACACGAAACCTAAAAATCACTAACCAATTGAAATAAAAAACTTACAAAAATTTAAAGAGTACATATTAAGAGCTCTATTTTGGAGCTTATCAAGAGCTCTAATTACGATTCACTCTGTACTTATGGAGTGAGCTGTTGCTTTGTTCTCATCCAGCAAAGTAACTCTTTTTACTACGGCTTCGATTATGTAGGCCTTATTAACATGTCCTAATCGTCACAGCAGCGAAATGAAAACTTTATGCTCTTTTGATGATTAAAACGTATAGAGAAGCTAATTATGAAATACAAACAAAAATCGATACCACTTTCAAAGGCTGAGCTGAAGCCTCACCCGCTACTAATTGAATTAACCAAAAATGATGTGATACAGCTAAGAGCAAACCAAAGTATCGATGACTTACCTATAGAAGTAATACAGTCATTATTAGACTTGCACCCATTAGCTGTGATTTTTGATACTGACGATAATAGCTATTTAACACTTACAGCAAGCAGCATACTTGAACGCTTTAAAGCACATCCACTGAAAGCGAAATTAAACTTAAGACTGCTTATTTACCCGCAAGAAGTTACCGAACAAGTTCTTCTGACAACTCTACTCTTTGACGGTGCATTAACGCTTTTTTCAAAAAGCAATTTAAGTACAAATATTAAACACCGTCTTAATTGCATTAAAGAGCAAGGAATAGCGACACCTAAACAATATGTATTGGCAAATCTAGCTAATACATCTCCTTCAACTTTTCGGTAATGGAGTGCTAAACATGGGCATATCGGAGCATATTGCGAGAAGTAACCGTTTAAGTAATGCCGGTGGTCGCTACCCTAATGCATTAGCGCACGCCACAACATTAGCTATTATGTTGATAAAGCTAGCTAGAGTTGATGCTAAAGCTCGCCCAGCAATGACTGCAGTAGCACTATTCATGTGGTTAACACTAGGCTGGAAGTACATTAGTTCGGCAAGTGATATTCCTGATTTTATAAAAATACCTGCCACAAAACCTTGTAAAAAGCACACTTTTCGCACTTATTATGATGGTACAGTATCGTGGGCTGAGTATGCGAAACCCTATAAATACAAAAACCGTATTGTGTATTTATGGCAACCTATGCCGACCTATTTAAATGTATTTTTTCAACGCTTTATTAGCGATCACACTTACGGTACGCCTTTTTTAAATCTCAAAAACAAAGCACATTTATTTGAGATAATAAAGGCAGCATGGAAAACACCGAATACATTAAAAGATAACCCTCGCGTTAACAAAAATACCTTCCAGCATTATTTTATTAATTGTGCTCAGGCGGATAACACACTAGGTGCAATAGTTCGATCACAGCTAATAACGAATAATAGAGCACATCATTCTAGCGCGATATATTACCAACAGTTAAATACTGATCGTATCCGTGGCAAGATATTTAATGCGCATAACCGCTACTTATCACGCCTTATTAACGCAGCAAAAAAAGCTGAACTCCACGTATATTTTGAGCTCTTTCTGGAAGAGTATTCTGTAAACCTTATTAATACGTCAATAACAGAGGCCGACTATTTATCGCAACCTGGTGAGATAAGTCAGTTTGAACTCGATATCACACAAAACAGTCGTGATAAAAAGCGCACTCCAGCGATTTTAATAGGCAGTGCTCGATCACTTGAAGATAACCACGTCAGTCACTTTTTCCAAAAAGTACATACGTTAGTCGTAAATGCTAAAGAAAGAGTCTTGGCTAAAGGCCCTCGTTCAAAAACATATTTAGCAAATCAATCGGCGCTGCGAGATTACTATAATAAAGCAACCTATCGTATTGCATTACTGTTTATTGTTCTTACTGGCGCAAGGCCTACACATAGCATCAGTATATTATCAATTTATTACTCAGGCTCTGATGTTGTATTTATCAAAGATAAAGGTGTCCTTAGGCAGCTAATACTCTGTGATTACTTGCAACAAGAGATTAAACAGTATTTATCCTTACAATCAGTTATTCGTACACAACTCAGCATACATACTGAATTAGATGAGCTTTGGTATACGTGTAGTGAGAAAAACATCCCGAAGGCCCTAACAAGTCGCGAACTTCGTTTATTCATGCATCAAATTTGGCCCAATGTAGTGCCTTATCAATTGCGCCACTTTTTTAGTTTCTGTGCTAATAGCCATATGTTTTCAGACAAGCTATATGACAACGATATCGATCGGCTGATGGGGCATGAAAATCTGGGAGAGCGCCTCGGAAGCGATATGTTGTTCTCACCTCGATTCGAAGCAATTAAAGGTTTTTTAAATACACTACCGAAGCGTTTAGGACTGAAGGATTTAACTTATGTCTGAAAAATTTATACATCAGCATGCAAAAAAAATTGCTGAGTATTTGACTCAATCTTGGCCATTAAAGACAACAGAAGGTGACATCTTTTGGGTATTAGAACACTGGCAAATAACAGAAAAGAAAACGCGTATTGTCGATAATACCGATCTCAGCAAGATCACTCAGCAGATCAATGCTATTCCGACCGGTAAGCAACGAGCATATAAGCAGGCGCTTGAGGGGATTCTTTTTTATTTGGGAGAAGCGTGTCATTGGCAATTACCAGCACTTATAAAAAACACAATCAGTGACACCAACCATCAATATTTTGAAGAGCTTGCAAAAGGTGCAGCGCACGCACATAAAATTTTTGCATGCTACCAACAACAAAAAACGTATTTTTTTGATACAAGGGGCTCATTAACACCGTGCTTTATGGCATTAATAATTGGCTTTGAGATAGCCCCCTTATCGCTTGAGCATATCAGCGCTATTTTAAATAATCCGAATTCGATTATAGATAAAGAAGGTAATCCACGCCTTGCTATTACTCACATGGGGTATGGGGCAGATGAATTAAGAACAACTCATTACTATTTATCAATCGAAAGCTATCGTTTCTTAGAGGACTATTATGCGCAGTCACCTCCAAGAATAAGCTCAAAATGTTTGTATGCAGACTTATCAAGTTGGTTGGAAGAAAATGGGTTACCGGCCTGTAGTATTAAACAGATATGGCCGAAACGATTTCAAATCCATTGGTATCTTCGTTTTCAGCTACCGCCTGTTTTCGTTAAGGATTTGGCTAACCCTGAGCGGCATGTCGGTCTATCAAAATCCACTACTCTATCAAAAATAAGAGAGGCCGGGATTTATGCTATCGATTGGGATACCAAATGGTTTGATTCATTAACTAAATTACAAAAAAAAGTGCGTTGGCCTCATGAAGACTTACTCAAACACTCTGAAAGTTTCAGCACTGTCGAAACACCGCCGTGGGATGCCAATAACATTCTACCGCGCTTGTTATTTGATTACACAAAACAGCTGCTTGTGTATGGGGGAGCAAAAAAAGCGTCCCTTGCACTAGGATCGATCAAAAACTACACCTCACTTAAAAGTAAACTTGAGCCCTACCCTCTGTGTTACGCAGAGGCTATTAGCGAAGAGGCTATTAATGGGTGGGCTCAAACTGTCTATGACTCGATAGACTCCGATATAGTAAAAGGCACCTTTTATAATTTTTTACGCTTTTTAAGCTACCAAGAACAAACAGATACACTCGATTTATCTAGCTTTAGCTCACCTCTGGTAGCGCCATCGGTGAGTCCTGGTCGATTAACTGTTGACGAATTTGACCGTCTACTGGAAGTGCTTTTATCGAGCAAAACTAACAACCCTTTTCGTAGTTTATTTGGTGCGATTGCAGCATTATTAGGGTTTTACGCTATGTTGCGTCGTGGTGAAGTTCTAAGGTTACGCCGTAAAGATATTCGATTTAAACCAGGTACTGGTTTTATAACGATCACGGTAACTAATACATCAGAAGGCAACACCAAAAGTAACACCACTCGCATGGTGTACACCACACTTCCTGTGCAGTACCGCCTGTTATTTATATATCTATTTGAAATAAAAGAGAACATACCTCGCGAGGAACCTTTGTTGGGGTTTGAAGGCGAGAAATACCATTCACGCCAGCTTTATTACTTATTACCTGTGTCGCGTGCTTTACGGTATTTATTTGGTAAGCATCTTAATTTTCATCATCTTCGCCACAGTGGTGTACATCTATTTATGCTGCAAACACTACATTTCGTGATCGATACACCAAATGAACACCGAGGGAAAACCCCATTAGAGCAAGAAGTGCTTTCAAACGACTCAGTGACTACTCGTTTCGATTATTGGTTTGAAGGCAGAGCTGTTAACGAAGTGAATGATGCTGCTTTTTTAGATGAAATGGGTTTGCAAATTGGTCACCTCTACTATGACACAACAAGGTGGTCGTATTTACATGATATTGAATGGCTACTCCCTATTATTAGTCGTGCCCATGCACCGTATGTTCTTCATGAATATACGCACAGTGAGCTGCGCTATTTATTAGGGCTACACCCTAAATCTAACGACCTATCTCGAATACTACTTAGGCTCAGCCCTGAATACGCCAATAAAACACTGGGACAAAAACGCAGTCAACCAGTAAAAATGAGTGATAGGCAGCTCAGAGAGGTCATACTTGGCAAAAAGAGTGAAGCGGAAAAAACGAGTACAACTATTGATCTTGCCTCAATGTGGAAAAAATCAATTCATAGTAGCGAACACTCGTTACTGGGTTTTATTTTTGAAGCCATGTTTGAACATAAAGCACTCGACTTCAGTGCACTTAGCTTTATATGGGGTAATGGCAGTAAGCATCATATTCAACCGGTTTCTAAAAAGCAGCATACAGCTCTAAGCAATCTACCTCCCGTTGCACTTTCTGATGATGGTCAATCATTACAAATAACGCTGGCCTGCAATAGCAAAAACGCTCGTGCATTTACCACCGCTTTTAGACATAGCGATTGGGGCTGGTTAACTAGCAAATTTGTATTATCCGTTAATCGAAAAAACAATATCGAACGACAAAAACAGCTGCTTAAAGCACAGTTCGCTCAGAAAAATGAAGTCATTCAAATCACTAAACATGCTACAGGAGAAACAACATTAACTATTTATTTAATACCCAAAAAGCCTCTTTCACCTAGTGTGCTCAAGTTTGCACATAAATTTATTCAATCATTCAAATACAATAAGGAACAACCATGAAGATTAAAATTCCTAGTAATAAAAAAGCACTATTCGAAAGCATCACGGAGGTTATTGATACTCGTTATTTTGATAACCTAGCAACCGTATTAATAAATAAAAAAGAAGAGTCGATTACAATAATAGCGGGTAAACCGCCTTTATGCTCGCACAGTAAATTTACACTTGATAAATCTTCTAGTCCTGTAAAAGACACACAATTTTCTATAGATGGCAGTTTTATAAAGCAGCTTCCAAACTATTCTAGTAAAGATGAAGACATTGAATTCAGTGTTCATACCTCCTTTTCAAATGCGACATCAGTTGAATTAATCCATAAAGACACTAAAAGCAGCGAAAATGCACTGCGTCGGTGTGAGTGTGTTGATGTATATGAAGCGCATTTAACTTATCTCAAAGAAAGTGCACAGCGCCCAACCTCAACTGTTTCTAAAGCTACAATAGAGCGAGTTATATATGAGGCAAAACAAAATATGCCTTTAGAATTATGTGAAATGAACGCAGAAAAACAATATTGTCGAGTTCAACGCGATGGTAATGTAGAGGAAGTGCACCTACCTGACAACCTAAATCTACCGGTTTCAATGGTTTTGACAGAGGAGGTTATCCGTGAGGTTGATAATGTATGTAAAGCAACAGAAGGCGATGAAATTGAAGTTGCCCAACAAGGTGAATCAATCACCTTTAAAACACCGGAAGTCACAGTCACTTATTCATTGGCCGGCGTTGAAGAGTTTTACGCAAAGAAGCCTCTTAAATTCATTAACGAAAAACATGTTGTAGTAGATTTCCTTGCAGTTAAAAATGAAGTTAGGCACTGCTCAGCTGAGTATAAAACTATTAAAAAATCAGATAATGCACTCTTATATTTAAGCGGTGATAAAGCCGCTATTGCATTTATTATGCCCCCTTTTGAATTTGTGCACCCAATCGCGGTAACTCAAACGTGTAGCGAAACAAAAAATAGTGAGTCATTATATCGCTTTTCACTAAAAGCACTATTGGGCATTAACATTAGCGACTTAACCCAAGCGGAAAGTACGCGCCTCGACATTCTTAAGTACGAAAACGGCGAACGTAAATTAGGTGTGTATTTTTCACTTGAGAACACATTACCACATCGCACTATTTCGATTGAGAAAGATGAGAGCCAGCTTCCTAAAGTTGCAGCGTTGCTTGAAGAGTTAAATCAAAGTCAAGCTGGTACAAATGCTCGAAATACAAAGCGAGAAGTACAAGAAGACTTATTTGGGTACATTATGGATAAAGAGAAAGAGTATTAACGCTGAAAAGCACTAGACAAATATACAGTGTTTACTATATTTTAAATGTGAAATTCTAGTCAGTAGCGCAATTTTGTACTTAGTGTATGGTATTCGTATTACTGACAATAAAATAAGCAGTTGGGGTAGAGAGACTGGAACCTCCCTACCCCGTACCGGCTGCGCGACGTTTAAACCAGCCCAGCCGATGGCTTAATTCTAACGAATTCCATTGGTGAGGGATAGATCTATTTATAGATCCATTAACTAATGGAGGCCATTATGGCTCACATTCGCATTCGTCCTAACGGACGTATTCAATTTGATTTACACCTTTATGGGCAACGCTTTCGTGAAGGCACTAAGCTCATGGCAACGCCGGCTAATTTAAAAAAAGCCAATACCCTACTCAAAAAAATGAACGCAGAAATTGATTTAGAAACGTTTCAATACCGTGATTATTTTCCTGAGAGTAAAAAAGTAGCGAAGTTTGAAGCTCTACAGCGCAGTAAACACCCCGATCGCCTTCACCCATTTTTTAACGACTACGCCAATGAGTGGTTCGATCGTCAAAAAGCCAAATGGAAAAGCAGCTACCAAAGCGTAGTACGCAATACCCTCGATACCTATTTGCTCCCTGAATTTGGTAATATATTGGTAAGCGAAATTACATTGGCCAATGTAGATTATTTTCGCGAAAGCTTAACGTTGATAGAAAAAAATGGGCGACGAAAGCTCACCAACAAGCGTATTAATGGCATTTTATGGCCACTTATTGCAATTTTAAGCTTGGCGGCTGAAGAGCATAACTTTCCTTACCCTATGCGCCGATACAAAATACTTAAAGAAGAGCGCGCTGACTCTAACCCATTAACGGCTGATGAGGTTCAACGGTTTTTAGAAGCAGCGCCTACACAGTGGAAAGATTACTTTAAAGTGCGTTTTTGGACAGGTATGCGCAGTTGTGAGGTGCACGGCTTACGTTGGGAAGACATTGATTTTAATCACCGTCTTATTCGTATTCGCCATAACTGGGTTAATGGTGAGTTGTGTGATGTGAAAACGCCTAAGTCACGTCGCGAATTAAAAATGTGCGATACGCTCTATACACTATTCAACCGCTTAAAAGAGCAAACAAGTAGTGACTTTGTATTTACTCATAAAGACAACCCACTCGATAATCACTTTGTGAGTAAACAGCTGTGGTATCCCACATTAAAAAAAGCGGGATTAGCACGTAGGCGCCCTTACGAAACACGCCACACTGCGGCTGTGCTGCATATTGCCGCACACGAAAACCCGCTTTATATTTCACATATGTTAGGGCATAGCGATACACGTTTATTATTTGAGGTTTATGCGCCATACGTAGCTAATGCATCTAGGCAGGATGGGTATGCATTTAATGAAATGATGATTGAGCGTGGGATTGCTTAGCAAGGGTTGAGTTGGGGTATACGTGCTTCTAACCGCATTAACGTTTTCAAATAGGGATATTAGTAATAACGCCTAGATGACGCTCAAACAGAGCGTACCTAGAGATAGCGTTAGGAGTGAGTGCACACTCACTCCCTACTAGTAGTTCGTTTACAATAATGCTTTTATTGCACTGGCAATATGCTCAGCTTGCGCTTGCGAGGCCACTGAATCTGTAGACTCAACCATAACCCGGATGAGTGGCTCAGTGCCTGATTTACGCAATAAAACACGCCCAGTGTCTGCCAATATACTTTCGGCATCAAGTACAGCTTGCTTTACTGAGTCAGTATTGAGTATTTCATCTGCATTATTTTGTGTTAAACGCACATTTAAAAGTACTTGCGGTAATTTTTGCATACCAGCTACGTAGTCTTTTAAGGATTGCTTTTGCTGTATAAGCGCAGTTAGCACTAAAAGTGATGCAACTATACCGTCACCCGTGGTTGCATAGTCTAAGTGTAGAATATGCCCAGAGCCTTCACCGCCTAGTTTCCAACCGGTGTTTTTAAGTTGCTCAACAACATAGCGGTCGCCTACTTTTGCGCGCTTAAATGGAATACCCATGTCTTTAAGCGCAAGCTCTAAGCCCAGGTTCGACATAAGCGTACCTACAACACCGCCATTCATATTACCTTGTAACTTCGCCGCTTTTGCCAGAATATATAAAATTTGGTCGCCATCAACAACGTTGCCCGCATCATCAACAAGCATTAGCCTGTCAGCATCACCATCAAGCGCAATACCTAAGTCTGCATTGTTAGCCACTACGGCAGATTGCAAGCTATCTAAATGGGTAGCGCCGCATTGCTCATTAATATTTAAACCATCGGGTTTGTCATTAATGCTGATCACCTCAGCACCTAACTCTGAATAAACATTAGGGGCAATGTGATACGCTGCGCCATTGGCGCTATCTACAACAATTTTTAACCCTTCAAGGGTTAAGTCTTTGGCAAATATGCCTTTGCAAAATTCAATGTATCGGCCAGCGGCATCGTTAATACGCCTTGCTTTACCTAAACGCTCTGAGCTTACACACTGCATAGCGTTATTATTTAAAGCTTGCTCAAGCAAAGCTTCAATTTCAAGTTCTTGTTCATCGTTTAACTTCGTACCAGAATTATTAAAAAACTTAATCCCGTTATCATAATACGGGTTATGTGACGCACTAATTACAACGCCTGCATCCGCTCTAAAGGTTGATGCTAAATAAGCAACTGCTGGGGTAGGCATAGGGCCAACAAAGGCAACATTTACACCGGCAGCAGAAAGGCCTGCTTCCATTGCCGACTCAAACATATAACCGCTATTACGTGTATCTTTACCGATTAAAATTTCTTTAGTACCGCTTGAGGCTAAAACCGTACCCGCAGCCCAACCAAGTTTCATTGCAAAATCAGGTGTGATAGGAAACGTGCCTACTTTTCCTCTTACACCATCGGTACCAAAATACTTACGTGACATGATTATTCCTTTATAAATTTAGTAAAAATTGATTTTAAAAAATAAAATTTTAGAAAGCAAAAAGCGCGAGTTAAACTCACGCTTTATATATATTACTGTAAAATTAGATCCAACTTTTGACTTCTCTAATTACCTTTCTTCTATCTAGCTTTAAGATTCACAACGTTTGTTTGAGGAGTAGCTTCAACAGCAGGTACTTTTTTAGCATTCCAAACCAAATCGCAAATACCATCAGTGGGGTTAAACCCAGTTGGTGCATCGAGTAATAGCTGACGAATTTTTTCGTGCTCAAAGTTATGGCATGCAATATCTAGAGCTTCAATAAATACATTAAGTTCACTGAGTGGTAGCATTACTTCATGTGCGGTCATTATACGCTCATGGGGAGTTTGCTCTACCTTATCGCCTATTAACAGCTCTTCGTAAAGTTTTTCACCTGGGCGTAAGCCGGTACACTTTATTTCTATATCACCATGCGGGGTATCGTCGGTTTTAATTTCGAGGCCCGATAGCCTAACCATTTTGGTTGCCAAATCACTTATTTTTACCGAGTCGCCCATATCAAGTACGAATACATCACCGCCCTTGCCCATAGCGCCTGCTTGTATTACAAGCTGTGCCGCTTCAGGGATGGTCATAAAATAGCGAGTAATATCGGGGTGAGTTAATGTTATTGGGCCACCTTCTTTTATTTGGCGGCGAAATAATGGTACTACTGATCCACTTGAGCCAAGCACATTACCGAAGCGTACCATACAAAAACGTGTTTGGTGTTTAGCTCCTTGCTCTTGTGCTAAGCCTTGCAACACTAGCTCGGCCATACGTTTAGTAGCGCCCATTACATTTGTCGGGCGTACGGCTTTATCCGTAGAAATCAATACAAAGGTATCTACGTTAGCCTCAACAGCGGCCTTTGCGGCGTAGTAGGTACCAAATACATTATTACGTACACCCTCTACTACATTGTGCTCAACCAATGGTACGTGCTTATAAGCAGCGGCGTGGTAGATGGTTTGCACACCAAAAGTTCTCATTACCGTTTCAAGGCGGTTTACACGTTGTACTGAGCCCATAATGGGGATGAGTTGAATATTTAGTGTGTTGTTAGTTATGTATTCACCCAATTCTTTTTCAATTGAATAAAGGGCAATTTCACTGCGCTCAAACAAAACCAATTTAGTTGGTTTGAGTTTAACTATTTGTCTACACAGCTCAGAGCCTATTGATCCACCCGCACCAGTAACCATCACTACTTTATTGGTTATATTGGCGGTCATTAAATCATCTTTAGGAGTTACGGGGTCGCGTCCAAGTAAATCTTCAATTTCGACGTCTATAAATTCGGAAAGCTTCGCTTTACCTTCAACTATATCAGCCATACCTGGGATCGAAAGTACTTTAATGCTTAATGGCTCGAGTTGTGCGAGTACTTCTTTACGCCTTGCACGTGTTTCACTAGGCATAGCAAGCAGCACTTTTGTTGCCTTACGTTTTTTTATTAATTCATGTATGTCATTAAACGCACGTACCGGTATGCCTTGTATTATAGAGCCATGTTTTGTCACGTCGTCGTCAATAAACGCACTTACAAAGTATTCAGGACCTGCATTTAAAGCCGTTGCTAATTGACGCCCCGACGAGCCTGCACCATAAATAATGACCGCATCTTTGTTGCTGGTGGTCATTCTTCCTATCAGTGCACGCACTATGATGCGTGAACCACCTACGGTTAATAAACATAGCCAAGCAAAAATAAATGGCATCGTACGTGGTATATCTATACCAACAAAAAATGCTAGTAACACCAAGCTTACCGTAGTGATAAGCGTAC
>NZ_JAQREZ010000057.1:0-24581 GCF_028598715.1 Pseudoalteromonas sp. GABNS16E | reverse complement strand
AACCGACGACATTACTTGCTTCATCCTATGTATTAACTCGCTCTAATTCGAGCTAAAGTAATTATGGCTTAAAAAGTTAGGCAGGGATCAGTGCGTTTAACTTGACAGTGGGAGTCATACCAACGCCGTTTTAAGCGGCAAATTGCAGTTGGCTAAAATAAGTGAGGCACGAACATAAAGCCAACGGTAATTTGTCCGACTTGAAAACCCTTGTTAGGTGTACTTAGCCTATAGCCATATACTCAACATTAATGATGACCAAGTTAAAAGATATAATATTAAACTTGGATTTTTTGACTTTATATTTAAATGTAAAAATAAAAATGTGAACGCTAAACTAACAACACTTGGCAAAATTCCTTTGATATGAGAAGCATCACTCAATATTTGTATTGGGGTTAAAATGACAATACAAATAATAGCTAAATAAATTGTACTTTTAACAATATAATCTTGAAGGGTGTCATCAGGATCCGTAAGTTCTTTATTTTTATTACGAAATAACTCCTTAATTATCTGGATTACTTCTTTATCAGCTTCCGTCATAATTTGAATGTACACCTAACAATTTTATCAGAGGACACTTTCCTTTTTTTATGAGCAAAGTATGTCCTCTTAATTATTTTTAATATTAATAGCAAATCCTGTAACACATTGCGAGTATTAAACTTTAAGTCGGGATGTTGTTTTAACAATATTCAGAAAAGAGGAAATTGTCCTCATTTTCTGACTTAGGAGGAAAAACGCCAGCGCAGTAAGCAAATACAGCAGCTAAAGATTTAAAATGAAAACCAAACCCCTTTTTTAAATCATTTAACCGCTACTAAAAACTGCATCGAAAATATAAGTAACCGCCTTAAGTACACTTGTTTGTGCAAGCCTATTATAATAGGTGGTTTTTGGCTGGTGGAGGCTATAAAACGAGATGATGAATTATTTACTTGCCTTTTTTAGCTTCAAGCGCTTCTATTTCACTCCAGATTTTTTCGGCTTCTGCGCTTAACATGGCGTAGCCTTTAATGTCGCCTTTACGCTGTGCTTGCATGCCTTGCTCAAGCTTTGCATCGTACTCTTTTCGTAGTTTTTTTGTCGGGTCTGATTTAAATAGTGAAAACATGGGACTCCTTAGTTTTATAAAAGTATTAGGGCGTGTTGATCTTTGCGGATTGAAATTTGTTCAATCTAGGGGCGATTAAATCGCGGCGCGAGGTTTGTAACCTAGTGGGCTAAGTAAAAACCGAGCAACAAAGAGTTTATCGCCCCTAGGCAGAACCCGAAGGGCAGCGCATGTTTGGCATTTATGCTGCGTTATCGCCTATTCATGGGGAGTAACCACACTTCATAGGCTCTGCCTTGCCTAAAAACCAAACATACTGCTGTAAATTCAACCATCAAAGATCAACACGCCCTAGCATTACCATACGCTACAAAGAGCTAAATAGTTCTTTTAGCCGTAGGGCGTTTACCTTGTTATATAAAAACAAGGTAAACGCATTATTTGCTATGCTGCGGTTACTAACGGTTTTATTGCTCAGGCTCAAGGCGTTTAATTCCTTGTCCGTCAATGCCTAAGTAAATATAGCCATCACTGCCTTGTGCTAAGCTGCGGACGCGGCCTATTCCTTCTAAAATTTTATATTGCTTTGAAACACCTTTGTTAGATATTTCCAGTGCACTTAAAAACGAAAATTTCATAGACGATAGCAAAAGCTTGCCTTTTAATTGCGGGTACTTATCGCTGCTAACCAATAACATGTCAGAAGGGGCAATGGAGGGGGTCCAATGCAGTACGGGCGATTGCATGCCGTCTTTTTCTTGTATGTCGGTAAACGACGTACCGCTGTAATTAACTCCATAACTAACCACCGGCCAGCCATAATTAGCGCCCGCTTTAATTATGTTTAGCTCATCGCCGCCACGTGGGCCGTGCTCATGAGACCATAACGTTTGTGTTGTTTTATCAAACCACATGCCTTGCGGGTTACGGTGTCCGTAAGACCAAATAGCGTGTTTAGCGCTTTTTTGATTTACAAACGGGTTATCTTTAGGAATACGGCCATCGGCGTGTAAGCGATAAATTTTACCGCCATCACGGGTTAAGTCTTGCGGGTTTTTATCACGCGAGCCGCGATCGCCAATCGAAAAGTAAACATACCCTTGGTTATCAAACACAATACGGCTTCCGTAGTGCTGGCCTTTTGTGCTGTTATGCTCACCTTTATAAAGTAATTGTGTGCTTAAAAGCTCAGTGCGATCGTCACTAAGCTTGGCGCGCATTAGGGCTGTATTACTGCCACATTTAGTGCCTTGGGTACTTGAGTAAGTTATGTAAAGCCATTGATTACTGTTTGGTCCGCTATGTAGGGCTAAATCTAGTAAACCGCCTTGCCCGTTAGCATCAATTTGTGGCAAACCCGAGAGCTTAGTTAAGTTAGATGAGTTTTTAGGCAGTAAATAAAGTGTGCCGCTTCGCTCGGTTATAAGTAAATCACCATTACTTAACGGCTCAATAGCCCAGGGGATAGTTACCCCTTTAGCCACACTGACGGCCTTTACATTGAGCGGTAACACATCAAGGGTTTTGTAATCTACAGCTGCCACCGGCGTTGAAACGAGTACAGCTATGAACGCTGTTGATAATGTTTTAGCAATCGTTTTTGTGGGTAAAAACACAGTTGTTGTCCTGTCCAATAAATAAGCAAGTAATACCTACATTAGCATGCTGCTGCAGATTTTGCTAAATGTAGCGCTTTAATAAAAACCATATATATTTCAATCATAAAGAGTTTACCCGCAGTGCTGTATGGCTGGTTTTAATATTTTAAACAGCTATTTATTACACCTTAATTGAGGCTTTAGTACAGCGCTTTAAATTAGTGATCTGCGTAAAAACTGTGCTAAAAAACTGAATATTTACTCTAATACTATTGAAATTAATTTTTTTGGGCGTACACTTGTGCGCTGAAGTTTGAGCGTACACATGTAAGTTCAAATTCAATATTTAATATCCAAGAGATTAATAGTGATGACTACTAAAGTATTAGACCAATTTTCGAAGTGGTTTTTACACCATCAAAGCTTTGCAGGCTACATTGAGCCCATTATGCAAATGGTTAAGCCTGCGTGGCGTGCTGGTCTTTATAGAGCAAAAATAGAAGAGCTGACGCAGCACAATGGTGATTTTTTAAGTATTACCTTAAAGCCAACTCAGCACTGGCAGGCACACATTGCTGGCCAACATATTAGTTTAACGGTAGAAATAAACGGGCGTTTATTAACTCGTGTGTTTACAGTTGCCTCAAGCCCTGAGCAATTTAAAGCTACGGGTTTGGTGCGTTTATTAATTAAAACTAATGAGCAAGGGCGTTTTACAAGCCTTTTAAGCAATGCTTTACGAGTCGGTGAGTGGTGCAATATTTCAGCGCCTAGTGGCGACTTTGTTTATAAAAACACTCAAAACAATGCAACGTTTATAGCTGGCGGCTCGGGTATTACACCTATGCTTGCCATGATTAGTGAGCATTTAAAACATACCACACAAAAAGTATCGCTGATTTATTATGCCAAAGCTGCTGCACACCAATGTGTAGAGGAGCTAAGCGCATTAGCAAACCAGTTTTCGCATTTTTCGTTTTTACTGCTCACACGCGAGCAATCAGATGATATTACTCGCCATGTAAATGTATGGGAAAACCCAGATATATACTGCTGTGGGCCTGCAAACTTTATGAAAACGGTGTGTGACTTTGCGAAAAAACACCATTTAAATTACTACCAAGAGGCATTTGGTTTAACGCTGCCAAACCAAAATGACGACAGCCTGTTTAACGTGCAGATTAATAGCAGCGCTCATGTCGTAAATGCCAACAACGCATTATTAGCACAGTTTGAAGCAAAACAATTACCGGTTAAACGCGGGTGTGGCATTGGTATTTGCCACCAGTGCCAGTGCATTAAAAAGTCTGGCGTGGTGCGTAATTTAAAAACTGGTGAGTTGAGTGATAACGGCGAGCAGTTAATTCAACTGTGTGTAAGTCAACCTGTTAGCGACTTGGAGTTACAACTATGAAAAACATAAACTTTGATCAGTTAGCCCACGATTTAGATAGCATAAAAATGGATACGCTAGGCAAAGTAGGGCAACAAGATGCAAACTACATTCGCTCGGTTGTTAAAAAGCATCGGCTATGTGAGTGGAGTGGCCGTATTTTACTTATGCTGGGCTTTATTCAGCCACTTTTATGGGTTGCGGGTGTACTGTTATTAGCGCTGGCAAAAATTTTAGACAACATGGAAATTGGCCACAATGTTATGCACGGCCAATACGATTGGATGAACGACAAGCAGCTTAACTCGCAACACTACGAATGGGATATTGCTTGCGATGGGCAAAGCTGGCATCGCGTTCATAACTTTGAGCACCACACCTACACTAATATTATTGGTAAAGACCGCGACTTTGGTTATGGGTTATTACGTTTAAGCAATGATTTTAAATGGCGCTTAAAAAATGTGTGGCAGTTTATTACATATATAAATTTAAGTGTGCTGTTTCAGTGGGGTGTGTCGTATCACGAACTGGCAGCGGAACGTGTGTTTATAGGTAAAAAGAAAGAAAACCGCGAAGGGGGTGTATCGCATTCTACCCTAAAACAGCGCTTTTTTAGTAAAGGTGCGCGCCAATTAATAAAAGATTATGTGATATTTCCTTTACTGGCGGGCCCTTTGTTTTTATGGGTATTAGCAGGCAACTTACTAGCAAATTTAATCCGTAATTTATGGACCTCAACCATTATTTTTTGTGGCCACTTTACCGAGGACACCGAAACCTTTAAACAAGAGGACTGCATAAACGAAACGCAAGGGCAGTGGTACTATCGCCAAGTTTTAGGCTCATCAAATATTAAAGGCCCGCATTGGTTTCATGTTTTAACTGGGCATTTAAGTTGCCAAATTGAGCATCACTTATTTCCAGATATGCCGTCCTCTCGCTATCAAGAAGTGGCCCCGCAAGTGCAAGCCGTTATGCAAAAACACGGTATTGATTATCATACCGGTGGTTTTTTTAAACAGTATAGCTCGGTATTAAAACGTATTATTAGGTACTCGTTTAAATAAATAATGTGCCTTTAAAAAGCCGATTAATGAAGATGCATTAATCGGCTTTTTTGTATGTGCTTAACAATATGGCCAATTTATAAACAGCAGTTGCAAAAATTTCTTTTTGATAATTAAAAAAGCCTCAGTTTTGCTATGGTTAAATGATGCATGAATGTCATACAATGGAGAAAAATAGACCACACAAGAGAGATTAAAATGGCCGCATTCGGTACCGTGTTTATGCCGCAGATGATTCAAGCTCGTTTTTCTGATAACCAATGGAGCGAAAGCTCAATCGTCCCTTCCGATAAACTTGAACTTCATGCGGGCGCGCACGTCCTTCATTATTCAAGCACGTGTTTTGAAGGCTTAAAAGCTTTTCGCCACGAAGATGGCTCTATTTATATTTTTAGAATAGATGCAAACATTGCGCGTATGCAGCAAAGCTCAGCGTTATTAAGCTTACCAAGCTTTGACGGTCAAATGCTAAAAGACATGATTATCGAGATTGTTAAAGAGTATGCTGATGAAACGCCATTGCCACCGGGCTCTATGTACATTCGCCCAACTCACATAGGAACAGAGGCTGCCATTGGTAAAGCGGCTGCACCGTCAATGAGCTCGTTGTTATATACACTTTTATCGCCAGTTGGCGATTACTTTACAGGCGGTGCTACTGCGCTGCGTGTATTACTTGAAGAAGATGGTATGCGCTGTGCCCCGCACATGGGCATGGTAAAAAGTGGCGGTAACTACGCCAGTGCACTTGCACCAATTAGCGCAGCGCGCGAAAAATACCAAGCCGATCAAATCTTGTTTTGCCCAGGCGGCGACGTACAAGAAACAGGTGCAGCTAACTTTATTCTTATTGACGGTAACGAAATTATTACCAAAGCGCTTGATAGCACGTTTTTACATGGCGTAACCCGTAATAGCATTTTAACCATTTCAAAAGATTTAGGTATGACAGTAAGCGAGCGTAACTTTAGCGTTACCGAGCTTTTAGAGCGTGCTGCAAAGCCAGGCACAGAAGCTGCGCTTTCAGGCACTGCTGCGGTGTTAACGCCGGTAGGCACGTTTATTCATAACGATAAAGAATACAAAGTAGGCAGTGGTGAGCCAGGCCCTACAACAGCGCGATTACGCCAAGCATTGAACGATATTCAATGGGGTAAAAGTGAAGACAAACACGGCTGGTTAACTAAAATCTAATTGATTTGAGCAGTTCGTAGTAAAAAGCCACCGACTAGGTGGCTTTTGTGTTTTTGAGTACATTTTGAAATGTTTAGCGCTTAAAACTTCATTTCTATTTTGCCGTACACGTAACGGCCATTAAATCCGTAGGGCGAAAAGCTCGAATAAGCAAACAAGCGAGAAAAAGTAGAGACTTCTTCTACATTTTCGCGGGTAGGATCTGGGTATACATCAAAAATGTTATTGGCACCTAAACTAAGCGTTAGGTTATCGGTAGCGGCATAGGCTACATCTAAATCAGTGATCCACTTAGGCTTTAATACCTCGTTTAGCTCAGGCGTTGATGAAGGGTCTTGGGTTTCACCATAACGCGTAGTTCTAAGTGTGGTACGCAGCGCATCATGGGTCCATGTAGCACTTAAATTGTATTTATTGCGCGGGGTGCTTACTTCAAAGCGGCGCAGCTCTGTACCTGAGAACAAGTTGTCTTGATCAAACCCAGCACCTTGCAGCTCAGCGGGCGGGTCAATAATATCAGTGACTTCATTTTTGCCGTAGTTATACCCTAAGTTAAAGGCAATATCGCCATAGCCATCGGTGATTAAGTTGTACGAGGCAACCACATCAACACCACGCGTTTTACTATCTATAGCGTTTAAGAAAAAGCGGCCTTGGTTAGCGCCTGTGCCTGCTAGCAACTCTTCTATTGATGCCCCCGATAAATTGTTAGATAAAACAATACGGTCATCAATTAGTATTTGATAGTAATCAACCGATAAGCTGAAATTAAAGTCGGTAGACCAAGTAAAGCCAACCCCGTAGTTAGTGGCTTCTTCGGCATCAAGGCCCGGTGATCCAAGCGCTTTGGCTACATCGCTGCTTGGTGCAAAGGTGCCGGTTTCGGTTGGAACGCTATCAACAAATACGGTAGCAACCGAAGTAAAATATTGCTGTTGTAATGAAGGCGCTCTAAAGCCTGTTGAGGCTGAAGCGCGTATGGCTAAATCTTCGGTTAACGAATAGCGCGTTGCAATTTTGCCGTTAAGTGTATCGCCAAAATCTGAGTAATCCTCATAACGGGCTGCCACAGCAATATTCCAATCATCTGTCAGGTAGGTTTCTAAGTCTATGTAAAAGCTTACATTGTGGCGGCTGTTGTCACCTTCTGATTCGGGTGTAAAGCCTGGAAATACCTGCGCACCTGCTGCACCAAATGGGCCATCTTCGCCTGTGACTACGCCTCCTGGGCCAAATGAGCCTTGTGCGTATGAGGCTTCTTCGCCAGCTTCTATTTGATAGCCTTCTGTGCGGTACTCAGCCCCAATGGCAACACTTACCGCGCTTTCTAAAAAGCTGACATCCACTTCGCGGCTTAAATCAACATTTAAAGTAAGTTGCTCGTATGTCAGCGTACCTGCATCAAAGCGTGTTTGGCTAGTGGGGCCGTACGACGTATTTAAACTATTGGTTACACCAAATTCAAACGCATCTTCACCATACACAGCCGATACATCGTAGTTCCAATCACTTATAAAGCCTTTAACACCTAACGCGAGTGAGTAGTCGTTTATATCTGAGGTGATCACAGGTAAAAAACCGTCGGGGTATATTTCTTCTATATTACGGCTATCGCTTGCGCGTCTATAAAAACCAGCGCCTTCACCCTCACGTTTAGAGTAAGAGCCAAATGAATACAAATCTGCATCGTTAGCTAGTTGATACCCTGCATTATAAAAAACCGATAGGTCTTCTACATCCCCATTACCAAAGTTATGGTTATAGCGGTTAACTGTAAACTCGCGGGGGTCGAGTGAGCCATCTTCTAATCGGTCGTAGTTTTCGCGTTGATCGTAATCGGCACGGTTAGTTGAGTGGCGGTCGCGGTATTCAGTCGAAATGTTTAAAAAGCCATTATCTCCAAGCTCTAAACCAATATTACCTTGCAAAGTAAGCGTTTGCCCATCGGTTATAGAGCGATCGCTACCTTCGGTAAATGCTAGGTTGCCATCGCTACCTTCAGATACCGATTCAAGCTGAGGTACACCATCCATCTCGGTGATATTTGCCCCATAAATAGCAGCAAGGGAGCCGCCACTGCTTGCGCTTTTAAGTACAATGTTAATCACACCCGCTATTGCATCAGAGCCGTATTGCGCCGCAGCGCCATCACGTAAAACTTCAATGCGTTCAATAGCATTAGCTGGTATTGCATTTAAATCTACAGAAGATGAGCCACGCCCCGTTGAACCATTTAAATTAAGCAGTGCGCTACTATGACGACGCTTCCCATTAACCAGCACTAAGGTATGATCGGGTGCTAAACCACGTAGTTGTGCAGGGCGTACATGATCACTGCCATCGGTAAGCGATGCCTGTGGAAAGTTAAAACTTGGTAACAAATTGCTCAGTAGCGCGTTTGTTTCCGTAAGGCCTGAACTGGTAAGCGCCTCAGCGCCAATAATATCAATAGGTACGGCGCTGTCTTCAACTGTGCGCCCTAAACGGCGTGAGCCAATTACGCTAATTTGCTCTATATCTTCTTGTACTTGAGGTGTTTGCTGTGCCGCGTGTGCAGTAAACGCACCAAATAGCGAAAGCGATGCACCCACAGCCACTGCTGTACTCACTTTTAAGTTATTTAACCTAAACGGTAGGCTTTGATTCATGTTGTTAATCCTCATCTGATCACCCATTGATTTAAAAATTTTTGTTTTTATAGCCGCTACTTTTTAATGGAGCTGCTTTGAGAATATAAACCGCATTAACAAAATGAGTCAATTGAATAACATTCAATTAAAATTAAGGGGTATATATTTACAAGGTTTAATTAATAAAACTAAATGAGGTAAAAGCTATAAATAGGCTGGAGTTTGTAAGTAACTGATGGATCTTAAAATAATTGTAAATCATGAGGTTTACTTTTGATTAACAGGTAAGAGCAGTGTGTACGCCTTTAATAATGGCTATTGCTAAGCCTTTTTTAAATTAAGTGTATAACCCACCTTTTATATGTTAAATAAATTAACATATAAAGAGCGGATTATTTAAGCTGAAATTTGTATAGCGTTTAAAAAGGTTGCGAGTGATTTTTATAATAAAATAATAAAATAATATAAAAATTAAAATTTTATTTTACCTGTAAGTATATCTTTAAACATGACCCAATCTCCCCATAAGCTATAAAGGGGGTGCTTAAAAGTGGCGGGGCGGTTTTTTTCAAAAAAGAAATGCCCAATCCAAGCAAATCCGTAGCCAATAATCGGTAATAACCACAGCAAGCTATATTGCTGCTTGATTAATGCAATAAAGATGACAGCAAGTACCAGCGTGCTGCCAATAAAGTGAAGCCTTCTGCAGGTTACATTGCGGTGCTCTTTTAAGTAATACGGGTAAAACGCTTTAAAGGAGTTAAAAGTGTGTGGTGTGTTCATAGTCAATGCTCTTATTTTTATAGTTTATTAAATATACAAGGGCCTGCTAGATTTTGCAGGAAAAATTTTTGCAAACAAGAGGTTATTTAATCGCGGCGCTAAGTTTGTAACTGAGTGGGCTCGATAACGGCTTTTGCGCACGCCTACTTATTTGCTATAACCCCTTACACAGGCTCTTCCTTTAACCAAACGCTTAGCAGGATGTGCTCTTGGCTTTTTATTGTACTGGTGAGAATAAACGCTGGTAGGTTTTATAGGCGTACTCATCGCTCATGCCGCTTAGGTAGTCGCATATTATGCGCATCCCTTGGTTTTGTTTTTCAGCGTCTAGATAAAGCGCTTGCGTTGTTTCGGGTAATAAACGCAGTGGGTCACTGGCAAAAGCGGTAAATAATTCAATCAGTAAGTTTTGACCTTTAAACTCTATTTGCTGCATTTCTGGGTCGCGTATTAAGCGATTAAATACAAAACGTTTGAGTATTTGTAAAACGTGCTCGTACTGTGGGTCTAGCTTTGCAGTGTACTTTAAAATAGGGCACTCAAAATCACCATGCTGAACATCTAAATGAATATGAATAATAAACATATTTACCAGCTCGCCTATGGCATCTTTACGCTCAAAATCGTTTTTTGAAAATAAGCGTTGGGTAAGCGAGTCTAATTTAGTGTTTAACCAATCGTAATTAAGCGCGTTTAAGTGGGGTAATGCGTGTGTTTGCCAATCATCTAATGTGAGTACTTTAGTGGCTATGGCATCTTCTAGGTCGTGCACTGCATATGCTATGTCATCGGCATGTTCCATTATGGCGCTATCTAACGATTTATAACGGGTTTTTGCACGGTACTGATCTACTGGTGTATGGCTAGTTAATAGGGCTTTGTCGTTGTCGCTTAAAGGGGCAATGATCCATTTAAATATTTGTGCATCGTCTTTGTATAAGCCTTTAGCGGGGCGCCAATCATCTGCTTTTATAAATGAGCGTGTGTTATTTACCGTCGGAATGGTGTGCCATAAATCGTCTATAAATGCGGGATATTTAATAAAGCCAAGCAACGTGCGGCGCGTTAGGTTCATGCCGTGGCCGTTAGAGTATGGCTCAAGTTTAGCGACTATACGCAATGTTTGTGCGTTGCCTTCAAATCCACCGTGCTCACGCATCATATAATTTAAGGCAATTTCGCCGCCATGGCCAAACGGGGGATGGCCTATATCGTGGGCTAAACATAAAGTTTCTAATAAACCGGTAGAGGGGAAGTGTTCAAAATCGCTGTGCTGTGCTTTTAAATGCCGCAATATGCCGGTACCAATTTGCGATACCTCCAAAGAATGCGTTAAGCGAGTGCGATAAAAGTCGTTTAAGCCTATCCCCATAATTTGGGTTTTTGCTTGTAAGCGCCTAAAAGCTGCAGCATGAATTATACGAGAGCGGTCTACCTGCCAGGGGGAGCGATTATCGTTAGGGCGATTTTTATACTGTTCTATTATTCGGCTTTGCCATTGCTTATCCATACTGCTTACTCACAAAACGTTGTTATACACGGTATAAGCTCAGTATACCCATGCCCTAATAAATTGCGAATGAACAAGTACATAACCTGAGCTGGTGGATAATATATTTATCGCAAGCAGCCACTTTAGCATTTTTTAGCAAAGCGCGGCCCTTAAAGGGTTACACACAGAGTGTTATTCGCGTTTATATAGTGGCTTAGGTATAATGGGGTTTCGTATGTGTGTGTATTACCCATGCATAATTGTTGTTTGAAAGAGAGACTACATGCTAAAAACCATTTTAAAGCTGTTACTAAGCGTATTTTTTTTATGGGCGCTTGCATATCCGTTTATGCAAAGTAATGAGTACGAGGTTGAAGAACAAACCACAGGTGAACAACCTAAAAAAGTAAAGAAAAAAGAAAAACCCCTGCACAATGTTACTTTACCTAAATTTTCTGAATTTGCTGATGTAAAAGAGAAAAAACAGGCATTTTTTGATTTTATTCGCCCGCATGTTGAGGCTGAAAATAAAAAAATATTACAGCAACGCGCTAAGTTAGAAATTGTGCGTATGATGCTTGAATACAACGAACCGCTCGAGAAAAAACAACAGCGCGACATCGTTAATATTTTAAAAGCCTATGGCTTACCTGAAACAGTAAACACCCTAATTTTAAGCCAAGCGCTGCGCCGTGTTGATATTATTCCTAAAGAGCTTGCGCTAATGCAAGCGGCAAATGAGTCGGCGTGGGGTACATCGCGCTTTGCACGCATAGGGCTTAACTTTTTTGGCCAATGGTGTTATTCAAAAGGGTGCGGTATGGTGCCAAGACGCCGCAATAGTGGAGCGGCGCACGAAGTTGCTGCATTTAAGTCGGTACGTGCGGCAGTAAGCTCGTATTTTAGAAATATTAACACGCATAATGCCTACAAAGATTTACGCCTGATACGCGAAGATTTACGACAGCAGCAAAAGCCCATTGCGGCAACGGCACTAACGCATGGTTTAATGTCGTACTCAGAGCGCGGCGAGGCCTACATAGAAGAGCTAAACACCATGATTAACCAAAACAGAGCTTATTTTGATGAATAAAAAACGACTCATAAATATTAACGCCATACTCATTTTATTAAGTTTGGCGGCAAGTACAGTCAATGCCAAAGAGTTTGTTATGTCGTACGATGGCTTTTACGATAGATTAAAAGTGGTTAACAAGGGCGACTTTCAGTATGCACGAGTTAACTTTTACATTAGCGATATTGCCACAAACGAGGCATGTGCTATTAAAAGCGGCACAATTTTAACTGAAAATAACGAATACCCGCTTAATTTTACCGATAAAGCACAGTTACTTTTACCGTTTGATAAGCAGCTCGATACGGATAAAGCCGTTATTGTTGTAGAGCCACAAAATCCTGATCACGATTGTCAGTTAAAATTGCAAATTGAGGCCAGCGAATTTGAAGGGCTTAGTTTAACGAAGGATTCGTTGTACACAATTAATAACGAGTTAGATGAACTTTTAACAGATTTATCAGGCTTTTTTGTTAGTAAGCTCATGTGGTTTTTATTGCCTGAGCAAAAAGGCGTTGCTGTAACGTTTAAAGAGCCTGTGACCTTTAATAACCCACATATACAGTGCGAAAAATCAATCTGCTACTTTGCAGTACAGGATAACTGGGAAGATGACGTAAATCTGCTTGGTGATATAGAAAACGTAGTTAAAGTAACCCCCTGGATAGCAAAATAAGTTGCAGGGTTTAATAAAAACGGCGCTTAATATAGCGCCGTTTTTTTATGCGTTATTTTGGCAGCGCTTGTGTTGAATCACGTTTTATAAGGGTGGGTTCAAACACGCGGTTTATGTGTAAGTTTTTATACTGATACACATCTTGTAGCACCATTTTTGCAGCCATTTCACCCATTTCTTCTACTGGGTTATCTATGGTGGTAAGTGTAGGGTAAAGATAATTGGCAAATATAACGTTATCAAAGCCAATAACCGACAAATCGTTAGGTAAATTAAAGCCATGCTCACGGGCGTATTTCATAGCACCTGATGCCATTTCATCGTTGGCACACACTAAAGCACTAAACGGAATACGCGTGTTGAGTAGTTTTTCAAGGCCTTTGCTGCCGCCAATTTCGTTAAAATCACCTTCGTAAAACAGCGCCTCATTAAAGGGGATGTTTTTTTCGTGCAGCGCTTTTTTATGTCCTTTTAAACGGTTTCTGGCATCGGCTTTAACTTGCGGCCCCGCGATATAAGCTATATTTGTGTGGCCTTGTTCAACAATAGATTTACTGGCTAAGTAGCCGCCGAGTTCGTTATCTAGGCTAATGCAGTTACTTTCAAGTGAATGTACGTATCGGTTAATAAGGTAAATAGGGGTTTTACCTTTACTTAGCTCAATTAGGTAGTCATCACTGACTGACTCTACATGTAAAATTAGCGCATCGCATTTGCGGCTAATTAAAAATTCAATGCCGTCTTTTTCTTTATCGTCCTCACTGTGACCGGTGGTAATAATAACGTGCTTACCCGCAGCGCGTAGGGCTGACTCGATGCCTGCCATCATTTGAGCAAAGAAAGGACCATGAAGCTCTGAGACCAAAATACCCACGCTGTTGGTTCTGTTTGAGGCAAGCGATTGCGCAATAGAGTTGGGCTTATAGCCCAGCTGCTGCATTGCATCGAGTACTTTTTTAGTGGTTTTTTCACTTACGCGGGTGTTTTTATTCATTACCCGTGACACTGTAGCTAACGATACGCCAGCAAGCTCCGACACTTCATAAATTGTGGCCATGTTATTGTTAACTCACTTATATCCTTTATTTTGGCGGGCAAATAATACCGTACCCACCAAATGTTAACTAGCACTAGTTTTTAGCGATGCCTGTATAGAGGCTAACTGTGCGTTATTGAGCGTGTATTTACGCATAATAAATGCAACAAACAAAGAACCAAACGCCGGTATAATAGTAAACGATAATAAAATACCCTGCTGCGTATCAAGGCTCTGCATTGTTTGCGCTTGGTAATTATAAAAAGACAGCAGCCAGCCTGCAATTGCACCGCCTAACGCCACACCCATTTTTATAAAAAATATAACGCCCGAATATACTAGGCCAGTAATTCTTACCCCAGTTTTGTGGTGCCCGTAGTCTATGGTGTCGGCCATTTTTGCCCACAGTAGTGGGGTGGCCATATCTAAAAAAAACTTCCACAAAATAAAGGCGGCAAATGCCAAGGTAATATTATCAGGGGAGATAAAATAGCTCGCAATACATATGCCCGCAGCGATTAACTGCAAACTAATATAGGCTTTTATTTTACAAAATCGCTTAGCCAACGGCTGAGCACACGCACACCCAACCATACTGGCAACCACTCCTAGGGTCATAAAGGAGGTAATCAAATCTTCTTGCCCTAAATAGTATTTAACGTAATAAACACCTAAGGTTAAACGTAATACTTGGCCAGTGAGTAAAAATAGCGCGGCAGCGCACAGGACTCGCCATTGATCGTTTTTAATCAAGGTTTTTAAACTTTTAAACAACGACAGATTTTGCTCAGGCGGTTGCTCTACGCGCTCTTTGGTGCCCAAAAAACATAGTAAAAATAACACTAAGCCAAGCAAGCTCATTGCCGTCATGGTGTATTGGTAACCTTTGGCATTATCGCCTTGGCCAAAGTATTCAACCATTGGCATTGTACAGCCAGCAACAATAACGCCGCCTAACATACCAAACACAAAACGATACGATTGCACGCTAACACGCTCTTTTACATCGTTAGTGAGCACGCCACCTAATGCGCAGTAAGGAATATTTATGGCGGTATACGCCACCATAAGTAAGGTGTAGGTAGTAAAGGCGTAAATAATTTTATCAGTGCCTTCAAGCTCTGGCGTGGTAAAAGCTAAAATACTAATAAGCGCAAAGGGCAGGGCAAGCCACAATAAATAGGGCCTAAAATGGCCAAAGCGCGACTGGGTTTTATCGGCTAAGTTGCCCATCACTGGGTCGGTGATGGCATCAAACAATCTAACCACTAAAAACATGGTGCCTACCACCGCTGGAGAAAGCCCTACTACATCTGTGTAGTAAAGCATTAAAAACATCATAACTGTTTGAAAAATAATATTACTTGCCGTATCGCCAAGGCCATACGCTATTTTTTCTTTTACACTTATCATGATGTTAGGTTCTCGCTTTTTGATTTTTATTTATGCGATTAATCGAATAGCTTTTATTGACTATTTACGGCTTTGTATCAAGCTTTTATAAGCTTGGCCACTGGCTTTTATAGTACGTTGCTGAGTTTTATAATCAACGTAAACAATACCAAAGCGTTTTAAGTAGCCCTCGGCCCATTCAAAATTATCCATTAAGCTCCACGCAAAGTAACCAATAATATTAACCCCTTGCGCTGTGGCATCGTGCACGGCATTTAAGTGGCTATGATAATAGTTTAGGCGATCTACATCGTTTACCTCGCCATTTTTAATGGTGTCGGGCATAGCTGCGCCGTTCTCGGTAATATAAATAGGCGGTAAGGTGTAGGTGTTATTAAGCGTTACAAGTAAATCGGTAAACGACTGCGGGTAAATTTCCCAGCCCATGTCGGTTAAAGGCCCTTGTGGTGCAAGTGGCTCGTATATATCGCTAGGGTGCGCTTTGTATACTTGGCGCGTATAAAAATTAATGCCTAAGTAATCAATAGATTGTGAAATTATGTCCATATCGCCTGGGTGGATTTCAGGCTGCTGATTGCTAGGAAGCTGTTTTATAATTTCTGGGTATTGGCCATCCATTATTGGTTTCATATACCATTGGTTTAAATAATCATCGGCGTAGCGAGCTGCATTAATATCCTCTGCTGACTGCGTTAAGGGGTAGCAAGGTGTAAAATTAAGCACAATACCATTTTGAGTATTAGGCGAGGTTTGCTTTAATACATCCATTGCCAAACCATGGGCAAGCAATAAATGGTGCGCTGCTTTTTTACCGTACTCTTTGCCCACTAAACCTGGGGCATGTATGCCTACTTCGTAGCCTAAAAAGGCACTGCAAAATGGCTCATTTAGGGTCGCGTACGAAAATACCCGCTCGCCAAATGCTTGGCTAATAAGCTTTACATAGCGAGCAAATTCATAAGCTGTATCGCGATTTAACCAGCCGCCTTTGTCTTCTAAATGTTGAGGTAAATCCCAGTGATATAGCGTTACAAACGCTTTAATGTTGCGCTTATTAAGCTCATCAAGAATATTAGTATAAAACTTTACGCCCTCAGGGTTTAGCTCGCCCGATAAGGTAATAACGCGCGGCCAAGAGATAGAAAGTCGATACGCATCTACGCCAAGCGAGTCTATTAATTCAATGTCGTTTTGCCACTGGTTGTAATGATCGCAGGCAACATGCCCATTTGAGCTGTCAGCTATTTTGTTGGGTGTATCGCAAAAGGTATCCCATATACAGGGCAGGCGATGCTCATACCCGCCTTCAATTTGAAATGATGCCGTAGCCACACCATAAACAAAGTTTTTTGTTAATAGAGGTGAATGAGATGGTAACGATAATTTTGTCATTAGTAACAAACCTTTTTAAACCTTAAATGCATAAATAGCCACTGTATTTACTGCGATGAAGCGTAAGGGCGCGTTTATAAAAAAATTAAACTTGTTGAAATATGTTACATGTTCGTATTTAATTACACGTGAAAGCGCTTACATTTTTAGATTAGTGTTAATTGATACGAAGGTCAACTCTTTAATGTTGCTGGGTTACACGGCAATTTTTAATAACGACTTTTGCATTAATTTATAATAATAAATTGCGGAGAGCCCATGGCCAGTTCAGCACCACTGACGACACACACACAGTCGCAAAACTACCAAGATAAAAACTATGGTTTTGCATTAACATCTTTAACTACTTTATTTTTTATGTGGGGATTCATTACCTGCTTAAACGATATTTTAATCCCGCATTTAAAAGCGGTGTTTAACCTAACTTATGTTCAGGCAATGCTGGTTCAATTTTGTTTTTTTGGGGCTTATTTTTTAATGTCACTGCCAAGTGGCTATATAGTTAAAAAATTAGGGTATAAAAAAGGCATTGTAGTGGGGTTACTTATAGCGGCATGTGGTTGTGTACTTTTTTACCCAGCCGCGGCGCTACATAATTACCCAGTATTTCTGTTTGCTTTATTTGTTCTGGCAAGCGGTATTACCTTGTTGCAGGTTTCTGCGAACCCTTATGTAAGTTTATTGGGCGCCCCTAAAACAGCGTCTTCTCGCCTTACCTTAACGCAAGCATTTAATGCGCTAGGCACTACGGTTGCCCCTACATTTGGTGCATTTTTGATTCTTGATACTGCTTCTGAAGCGTTTTTAACACCGGCACAAAATGCAGAGTCGGTACAACTTCCTTATTTACTATTAGCAGGCATGCTTATTTTATTAGCCGGTATTTTTGCGTGGCTTAAATTGCCAGACATAATGAATGAGCAAAAAGAAGCCGCTGAAAAGTCAGAGACAATTGAAGGTAGTGCATGGCAATACCGCCACCTAACACTCGGTGCTGTGGGTATATTTATGTATGTAGGTGCAGAGGTTGCGATTGGCAGTTTTTTAGTTAGCTTTTTAGCACAAGAAAATATTGCCGGTTTAAAAGAGCATGTTGCCGCTCACTACATCACATATTATTTTGGTGGAGCTATGGTGGGGCGTTTTATTGGTGCAGCGGTAATGCAAAAATTACCCGCTGGTAAAGTACTTGGCTTTAACGCAAGTATGGCTATTATTTTGGTGGTTATTGCCATGAGCACGTCGGGTCAATTAGCAATGTGGTCAATACTACTGGTTGGTTTATTCAATTCTATTATGTTCCCAACTATTTTTAGTTTGGCGTTAAATGGCCTTGGTAAGCATACCGCGCAGGGCTCTGGTATTTTGTGCTTGGCGATTGTAGGGGGGGCAATAGTGCCTCTTTTACAAGGTGCACTTGCTGATAGTGTGGGTGTTCAACTTTCGTATGTTTTACCTATTTTTTGTTACTTATTTATCGCGTTTTATGGTTTAAGCGGAAGCAAACCAGTTCAAGCTCAGGAGACTCTATAATGAAAACCCCTTTTTCACTTAATAAAATAGCACGTGCCTCATTAATTGCATCACTAGGCATTTTAGCGGCTTGTTCAAATGACGCGACAACCACTCCGGAAGCTAATAATGCATTGTCTAAAACAGAGAAAATTTGGCCAAAACTTAATATTGCCGTAAAACAAGATCCAAAAATTGAAGCTAAAATAGCCGATTATTTAAAAACGATGACACTTGAGCAAAAAGTAGCTCAAATGATTCAACCAGAAATTCGTGATATTACCGTTGAAGACATGCGCAAATATGGCTTTGGCTCATACCTAAATGGGGGCGGTGCGTTTCCTAATGGTGATAAACACGCAACACCAATGGACTGGGTAAAATTGGCTGAAGATTTTTATCAGGCGTCGGTAGATGATTCTATCGATGGCAGTAAAATACCCACAATGTGGGGCACCGATGCTGTGCATGGTCACAATAATGTAATTGGCGCGACCTTATTTCCGCATAATATTGGTTTAGGTGCGGCAAACAACCCGGCATTGATTGAGCAAATAGCAGCTATTACTGCGGTTGAAGTAATGGCAACGGGTATTGATTGGGTATTTGCACCTACAGTGGCTGTTGTGCGTGACGACCGCTGGGGCAGAACCTATGAAGGTTATTCAGAAGACCCTCGCATTGTACGCGATTATTCAGCTGCCATTGTAAATGGTTTACAGGGCAAGGCCGATGGCGACTTTTTAAGTGATAAACGTGTTATTAGTACCGTTAAGCACTTTTTAGGTGATGGCGGCACAGTCGATGGCGATGACCAAGGTAATAATATCGACAGTGAGCAAGATTTGTTTGATATACATGCCCAAGGTTATGTAGGTGGCTTATCGGCGGGAAGTCAGTCGGTTATGGCATCGTTTAATAGCTGGCATGGGGTTAAAAACCACGGCAATAAATACCTGTTAACCGATGTGCTTAAAACCCGCATGGGCTTTGATGGTTTTGTGGTAGGGGATTGGAACGGCCACGGCCAAATTGAAGGCTGTACAAACGAAAGCTGTGCACAGGCTGTTAACGCGGGACTTGATATTTTTATGGTGCCAACGGGCGCTTGGAAGCCGCTGTACGAAAACACCATAGCGCAAGTCAAAGCTGGCGAAATCAGCATGTCGCGCATTGATGATGCAGTAAGTAGAATTTTACGCGTTAAATTGCGTGCTGGTTTATTTAATAAACCAAGCCCGGCTAAGCGTCAGTTTTCGGGTAAAACTGAGCTAATTGGTGCGCAGCAGCACCGCGAAGTTGCGCGTCAAGCAGTTCGTGAATCACTGGTTTTACTTAAAAACAAAAACAATATTTTGCCTCTTGATGCTAACCAAACTGTACTTATTGCCGGCGATGGAGCCGATAATATAGGTAAACAGTCGGGTGGCTGGAGTATTACATGGCAAGGGACGAATAACAAAAATGCTGATTTTCCTGGTGCCACGTCTATTTACGCAGGTCTTGAAAAACAAATTACTGAGGCGGGTGGTCGTGCCATTTTAAGTGTGGATGGCTCATATGAGCAGCGCCCAGATGTAGCCGTTGTGGTATTTGGTGAAGAGCCTTATGCAGAAGGCCATGGCGATAGAGATAACCTTGAATTTGAGCGCGGTAATAAAAAATCGCTCGCGTTATTAAAGTCGTTAAAAGAGCAGGGTATTGATGTTGTATCGGTATTTATTTCCGGTCGCCCAATGTGGGTTAACAGTGAATTAAATGCCTCAGATGCATTTGTTGCAGCATGGCTGCCAGGTACAGAGGGCGGCGGTATTGCCGATGTTATTTTAAAAGCCAAAGATGGCAGCATTCAACATGACTTTAGCGGCAAGCTTTCGTTTTCATGGCCTAAAACAGCAGTACAAGCAACGGTTAATAAAGGCGATGACGATTACAGCCCATTATTACCGTACGGCTTTGGTTTAACTTATGGCGATAAAAATGTATTGGCTGATAATTTAGACGAAGACTCTAAATTAGATAACTCAGCGCTCACTAGTATGGATATTTTAGTTGGCGCACCGGTTGCTCCGTGGCGTTTATTACTTAAATCTGGCGATGAGCTATTAGATGTATCAAGCAGTACTCATCAACTGGGTGCACTTAAATACCGTACTGAAGATAAAACAGTTCAAGAAGACGCGCGCCAATTTAATTTTAGTGGCGAGCAAAAGGCAAGTGCTGAAATAGTCACAAGCTTTGCAGAAGATACCATTACGTATTTAGAGGCTAATGGCGTTATTAGTTTTGATATTAAACTCAATGAGCCACTAACCGATGACGTAAACCTTGCTATGACTTGTTCAGGTGAGTGTGGTGGTGCGATTGCCTTGAGTAAAATGGTTGATCAATCAATCAAAAATAAATGGCAGTCGGTGTCGGTAGACTTACGTTGTTTTGCTAACCAAGGCGTAGACTTTGCAAGCCTTACAAGCCCGTTTAGTTTACATGCAAGCAGTAAAACCTCAGTGTCGGTAGCAAACATTCAGTTTGTGCCTAATAAGGCAGACTCTGCTGGGCTTAAATGTCAGTAATCATTTTGTTTTAGTGTGTATGTCAAAGCCCTTCAATTGAAGGGCTTTTTTTATGTGCAAAGCTGTTTGTTACTTATAAAAGGGTTTTGTGCAGATTCATATATAACTTTGTCGCGTCCTGTGGTTTTAGCAATATACAAGCGCTTATCTGCCGCACTAAGTAGCGATTTGAAAGAGCTTGTTTGAGTATCGCTGCATGCCACTCCTGCGCTTATTCTTAAATAAATGGTGTTGCCGTAATAGCTAAAGGGCTTGTTTTTAATGTTTTTTCTGAGGGTGTTTGCCGCGCACTGTGCCTCATTTAAAGTGCAGTGGTTAAGTAAAATTGCAAACTCTTCGCCGCCTACACGCGAGGTCACCGCGCTGTTAGAAAAAAGCGCTGCAATATGCTGCGAAACCCATTTAATTGCCTCATCACCTGCATCGTGTCCGTATTCATCGTTAACGCGCTTAAAAAAGTCTATATCGACCATAATAATGCTAAGGGGATGCTCGGCATGATTTTTATTAAATAACGTATTGGCCACTGCATTTAAACCGCGTTTATTTAATAGCTGGGTTAATGGGTCGCGATTAGCAAGGGAGTTGAGCGTATGCTCTGTATTGGCAAACACTAAAAAAGGCAGCAATAGGGCGGCGCTAGTGGCAAGTATTAAGTGTACAGCTAAAGTAAATTGCAAAACAGAGGCAAAATCAAAGTTGAGCGCGGTAAAAAACGGCAACAGTAATAAAACTCCCTGTATTAGCATAACGAGTGCATGCAGTAATAGGCAAAGCAATAGCATACGTTGCTGTAATTTTGCTATAAAGCGGGTGCTTAAAACAATATACGAAGCATACAAAAATAACCCTGCCACAGTTAAACTAACCAATATTTGCTCTACAGCGGTGTTGTAAACTACGAGTAAAAAAACCGCAGCCATGATGAGTAAATAGCTAACTTGCCTGCATATGCTTTTATTTAAAGGGCTGAGTGCTTTTAATCCTATAATTAAAAAAAGTGGGCAAGCAATAATAAATAGACTGGCAAAGTAATGGGTAATAAACGGCCATGCAATGATCACGCGTAAGCTTGCGCATAGTATGGCGAATGTAAAGGTGGTACAAGCTAGGCCAAAATATAAAAAACTAGTTTGTTTTTTATATTGATAAATAGAGATAAAATACAGCCCAATTATAAGGTTTAAAATAAAAGAAAGGCTTATAACGGTTGGTAAGTGCAGCATAGAAAGGTTCTTTTATTATAAAACGACTATTTTAATGGAGACTAGATACTAAAGCTTATATTAATTACAGTAACCTAGCTTAAAGTAGTATTTTTATAACCTTTAGTAGGTGTATCTATGCTGAATACACCTACTTTATTAAACTTCTCAGAGCCGAATCTATATCCGTAAAATGAAAGCGGTAATTATGCGCTAACGCTTTTTTGGGTATTACATATTGCCCAGTAGTGAGCAAATCAGACATTTCACCCATTAACACTTTTAACACAGGGCTTGGCATGGTTAGGGCCGCAGGGCGTGACAATGCTTTACCTAAACTTTTGCTAAATACTTTATTGCTAACAGGGGTGGGTGCAGTAGCGTTAATTGGCCCGCAAAGCGACGTGTGTTTTATAATAAATAAAATCAGTTGGATCATGTCATCAATATGAATCCACGACATACCTTGCTCCCCATCACCAATGGGGCCACCTGCAAAAAATTTAAACGCAGGAAGCATTTTACTTAAAGCGCCGCCGTTTTTGCTAAGTACAATTCCCGTGCGTAATAAACACACCCGTGTTTTATCACTTTGCGCTTTTAGTGCCGCATGCTCCCACTCTTTGCATAGCTGATGGCTAAATTCATCATTTACATCGTCGGTGCCCTCATCTACAGGAGTAACGCCTTGGCGGCCATAATAGCCAATGGCACTGCCAGATATAAATGTAGCAGGGGGCGTGCTGCAATTTAAAATAGCATCGCTGATTTGCGTGGTAAGGTTTATTCTGCTGTTTTTAATTGTTTGTTTTTGTGCCTGCGTCCAGCGTTTGTTGACGATAGGTTCGCCGGCTAAATTAATCACGGTATCAACATGGTTAAAATTAACCTCATCAACCGTGCTTACTACATCAATATTATGACCAAGCAATACATGGGCTTTGGTTTTATTTCGGCTCAGTACGGTTACTTTATGATGATGTAGCAAAAAAGGCGTTAAGTGTTTACCTATTAGGCCTGTAGCGCCTGTAAAAAAAATATGCATAAAAATCTTACCAATTTTAAGTGTACGATTTGTTTAAAATGTATACTATTTAAACTATCTTAATGCAAATTATTACGTTAACTAAAAAACAACGATCACTTTGTAAATATTTCATTTAATTAGTTTTTGCCTTACACTAAAGCGAATTTCATAAGAAAAGGATTGGCGCGTTGGCAAGTTTAACTGGCGTAAATAAAAGCTTAATAATATTTGCAGCCCTGGTGGTTGTATTAGCCGGTATTAAGGCCGCAAGTGTTATTATTATTCCCTTTATTTTGGCGGCGTTTATTGCCATTGTATGCAACCCGCTGATCACATTTTTTGGTCGCTATCGGATCCCTAAAGGGGTTTCTGTTGTTATTGTGGTGCTTATCATTGTGGGCTTAGGTGTAAGCTTAGGCGGCCTTGTAGGACAATCAGTTAACGACTTTTCTCAGCAACTTCCTGAATATAAAGCCCAATTACAAGAAGAGTTTGTGTGGCTGGTCGATCTTGCATCGCAATACAATATCTTAATTGATAGAGATCAAATTCTCTCTATGTTTGACCCAGGTAAAATGGTCGATGTAGCCACGAATATGCTTACCGGCTTAGGTGGCGTAATGGCAAACATGTTTTTAATAATTTTAACTGTGGTGTTTATGCTTTTTGAAGGGCCTGCATTAAGCAAAAAAATTCATATGGCACTTGTCGACCCAGATAGAAAAATGGAGCAAATTGACCGCTTTTTGGTTTCTATTAATTCGTATTTAGCAATTAAAACATTGGTGAGTTTAGCCACCGGTATTATTGCAGCATTTTATTTATGGATTTTAGATGTTGACTACTTTGTGCTGTGGGGCGTGTTGGCCTTTATGTTTAATTATATTCCTAATATAGGTTCTATTATTGCCGCAGTACCAGCTGTATTGTTAGCACTGATCACACAAGGACCATTAACAGCCGGGCTTGTAGGTGCAGGGTATTTAATTATTAATACGGTAATGGGTAACATTGTAGAGCCTAAATTTATGGGTAAAGGGCTTGGGCTTTCTACCTTGGTGGTGTTTTTGTCCTTAATATTTTGGGGTTGGTTATTAGGCACTGTAGGCATGTTGCTATCGGTACCGCTTACCATGATTGTTAAAATAGCCCTAGAGGCAAGTGATGAAGGGCGCTGGGTTGCCACGCTACTTGGTACTGGAGAGTCGATAGACGATAAATAATATCAATTGGTTTTCATAGCTTAAATTGCGTATTTGATTAAATAATTGATACAAAAAAAGCGATTAATACACAGTATTAATCGCTTTTTTTATAGGGGTTAATCCCTAATGCCAGTCAGTTAAGCTGACTGGTATTTTTCTTTTTGGTGGGGTATTTACTTGGTTTGGGTTTGACCCTTCGAGGGTAAAATCTATCTTCCCGCCTCGTCGGAAGTGCGTAATAAGTTAGCTG